>JADGNT010000430.1 GCA_017883345.1 Candidatus Solibacter sp.
ACCAATCGAACCGCCGTATACGGACCCGTACGTACGGTGGTGTGGGAGGGGCGGAGGAGCGATCCTCCCCCCTATCCCGATCTGAGAGTCTGCGCCACGTCGGTGGCTGAGAAGTTATTTTTGCGTGGTCTCTTAGCCTAAGCCGCCCGCGCCAGCGTCGACACCGCCCACAGGTAATACGCATTGTGCGGACTCCAGTACTCGGTGGTCCGCCAGTCGAATCCATTCTGCATGTCGAGAATCGGGGCGTCCTTGGTATTGCCCGCGATGCCGTTCATGATGCCGCCCGGGATCAGCCCCACGAAACGCGAGTGCGGATACGGATTGCGCATGCCTTCGCCGGTCATCAGGCAGGCGCCGAACGGGTTCGCTCCCATCACCCATTCGAGCTGCCGGTAGGCCAGGTCGCGGTACTCGGTGCGGCCGAAAAACAGCGCGGCTTCGGCCAGCAGCAACGCGTAGCACTCCAGGTGCGAGGTCATGCCGAGCCACCAGAACTGTTTGCGCACCGGCATGAAGTAGCGATAGGTCAGGTCGCCCGCGAGCGGCCGGTAAGTCTCCGCCGTGGGCGACCCCAGGAACACCCCGAAGGGCACGATGGCGTAGGCGGAGTGCGCCGCGAGCGGCGTCACGTACTCGTCCAGGTGCAGGCGCACGGCATCGCGCCAGCGCGCGGCGTTGGGATGCTCCGGCAGCGCGCGCGCCAGTTCCAGGAGCGCGAGCGCGGGCAGCGCGGAGTGCACGGCGTCGGTGTAGGGATTGCGGTCGCGCTCGCTGGTACGCCAGAAGCCACGGATCTCTTTCTGTCCGCCCTCGAAGGCGAAGGCATGCAGCGCCAGCAATCGGCCGCCGAGTTGCGCCGCCTCGGCGGTGTACGGATCGCGCCCCGCGGCGGCGCGCATTTCGAGCGCGGCCATCACCCACCAGGCCAGGTCGCCGGTATTGCCCTCGCGTTGGGCCGCGCTCCAGCAGCGTTGCGCGGCAGCCAGGCACTGCTTGGCGTAGGCGGCGTCGCTCGCCTGGAACGCCTGGGCCGCCATCGCCTGCACCGTCACGAAGAGCGCCTGATTGCGTCCGGATTTCGCCGGATTGAGGTAGCGGTCGTCCACCGTGCCGGCGCGGTTGTCGGTCCAGTGATTGTCGCTGTTATCGCCGTTGACCCCGCCCGCGACGTCGGCCCACACCAATCCGTCGGCGTCCTGCATCTTGAGGAAGTAGCGATTGCCCCAGCGGACCTCGTCGAGCAGCGCGGCCAGTCCGCCGCCGCCGGCATCCCACTGCGCGCCCAGATTGCGCGCCACGCGCAGCAGGCCGATGGCGTTGAGCAGGGTGGCGTCCATCCATTTGCGCAGGTCGCCGGCATCGTGCCAGCCGCCGGTCACGTCGACCTGCCGGCCGTTGTCGCGCCGCCGCGCGTCGTCCAGATGGCAGGCGGGATGCACCCCGGGGACTTCCACGCCGCAGCGCTGATAGCGGTAGTAGCCGGCCGCTTTGGGCAGCGTGCGGCGCCAAACGTCGCGCCGGATGAAGAAGGGCGTCCCGAGCTCGCCGGCGATCGAGATTTGGTACATGCCCTCGCGGTGGATCTCGCTGAAATCGCCCACCAGGCAATCGATCACATCGGTGCGATCGCGCGTCAGGGGAAGAGTCTGGCGCACGGCCCCCGCGCCGCCGCCGATATCGCGGATTTGAAAATCGGCCGGCCCGTCTTCGCCCGCATAACGGAAAATCACCGTCTTCCGGGCGCCGGGTAGAAAGCCCAGATGGTTGAGCGCGATGGCCGGCGAGTCCTCCGGCATCATGGCTTCGACGGGCTCTTCGCGCGCTGGTCCCGTCTGTGCGAGCAACGCGGCCGCGGGCGTGGACAGGCCCCAGCCGAGAAAACTGCGGCGGTTCATACTGCCAGCCTAACTCCGTGCGCTGAAATCCGGGCGAAGCCCGGCGCGGTGCATCCTGGCCGGATTTGTCAGACTCTGACAAACTGGACCCGCTAAATATCTGATTCTAAAGACTCGCGTCCCGCCGATCTGTCAGAGTCTGACAAAATCAAAGAAATGTCTGGCCGCCGATGAACGCCGATAAACGCCGATAAGCAAAAACACAAAATTCTTATCGGCGTTTATCGGCGTTCATCGGCGGCTGAATAATCTTTTCTAAACCTACGGCGCGATGCTCAGCGTCGTCGTCAAAACGCCCGCGGTGGAGCCGCCGGGCTGCCTGCCCCCGATCGCGATCCCGGCGACGCCGCTCTTTGGCAACTGGCTCGCCCTCAGGACAAACTTCACGATCCTGCGTTCGCCCACCTTCAGCGCGATCCGCCGGAAGCCTTCGAGCGACCGCACCCCGTCGCGCTTGACGTAAAGCTGCACCACCTCCTCGCCGTCCAGTTTCCCGGTATTGCGCACTTCGACGGAGACCGGGACGTCGTGGTTGGCAGGCGCCCGCTCCGGGCAGTCAATCCCGCGGTAGCTGAACGTCGTGTAGCTCAGGCCGTAGCCGAACGGGTACAGCGGCTCGCCCTGGAAATAGCGGTAGGTGCGGCCCTTCATGCTGTAATCGTCAAAGCCCGGCAACTGGTCGGCCGATTGGTAAAAGGTGACGGGAAGGCGGCCGGCGGGGTTGTAATCGCCGAACAGGACGTCTGCGATAGCGGCGCCGCCGGCCTGGCCCGGATACCACGCTTCCACCAGCGCGGGCACGCGATCGCGCGCCCAGTTGACCGCCAGCGCGCTGCCGTTGAGCAGCACCAGCACCACTGGTTTGCCGAGCGCGGCCACCTTTTCGAGCAGCGCCTCCTGCGCGGCCGGCAGACCGAGGTCCACGCGATCGCCGCCCTGGAATCCCGCCACCGGCACCTTCATCTCCTCGCCTTCGAGACGCGGCGAAAGCCCCAGGAACATCACCACGGCCTCCGCCTGGCGCGCGGCGTCCAACGCGGCCGTTTCCAGATCGCGTCCCGGCACGGCCCAGACCAGGCGCATGTCGGCGTCGTTGATCACTTCGTGAAAGTCCACCCGGATGGGGTAAAGCTTGCCGGCTTCCAGATCGACGGTCTCGTAACTGTAGTTGCGCTCGTGCGGGTTATTGGCGCGCACCAGTTGCTTGCCGTTGAGGTAGATTTCGAAGGCGTTCATGCCGACGCCGCCGAGCCGGTACTTGCCGGTGACCTTGGGCGCCAGGAACCCGATCCAGCGCACGCCGAAGTTGTCGTCATCCATATCGGCGCGGGGCGCGCCGTCCCACCATTTGAAATTGATTTCGGCGTCCACGCGCAGGAAAAGCGGCTTCGCATCTGGCTCCGCGGGAGCGGGCGTCTTGCCGGGAGCGCGGTACACCTGGCCGTTGAAGGATGCCGTGTTGAAGTATTCCCCTTGCAGCCCGCCGCGTCGATCCGCGCCATCGGTGGTGAAGAGCGCGGACGCCGGAACGGTCTCCATGGCGGGCAACTCGCCGGCCAGTTCCCCGCCCTGCGCGTAGAGGATCTTGGTGCGCGCGCCGAGCTTGCCGCGTAAGCCTGCAAGCGGCGTGACCGGCGCGGTGGGCTCGCCGTTATAGTTGCCCAGCAGGGTTTCGACGTTGTCGGCGTTGGGCCCGATCACGGCCAGCGTCTTGATGGTCTTTTTCAGCGGCAGCAGGCCGCCCTGATTCTTCAGCAGCACGATGGATTTGCGCGCGGCCTCCAGCGCCAGCGCCTGGTGCGCCGCCGAATCCACCACCGAATACGGAATGCGCGCGTACGGCACGCGCTCCGGCGGGTCGAACATGCCCAGGCGGAAGCGCGCGGTCAGCAGGCGGCGCACCGCGGCATCGATGTCCCCTTCCACGATCAGCTTCTGTTCGAGCGCCGGAATCAACGCGCGGTATTCGTTGCCGCAATCCAGGTCCGTGCCCGCCTTCACGGCGCGCGCCGAAGCCGCCGCCAGGCTGGGCGCCACGTTGTGGCCGCGGAAGATGTCGCCCACCGCGCCGCAATCGGAAACCACGTATCCCGCAAAGCCCCACTGCTTGCGCAGAATGTCGGTGAGCAGGCGCGGGCTGGCGCAGGCCGGATCGCCGTCCACGCGGTTATAGGCGCACATCACCGAGTACGCGCCGCCTTCGCGAATCGCCGCCTCGAAATGTGGCAGGTAGCTATCCGCCAGGTCCGTATCCTCCACCTTGGCGTCGAAGCTGTGGCGCGACGATTCGGGTCCGCTGTGCACCGCGAAGTGCTTGGCGGTGGCCACCACTTTCAGATATTTCGGGTCGTTGCCTTGCAGCCCTTTGATGAACTCGACCGCCATGCGCCCCACCAGGTACGGATCTTCGCCGTAGGTCTCCATGCCCCGGCCCCAGCGCGGGTCGCGCACCAGGTTAATGTTCGGGGTCCAGAACGTGAGGCCCTGGTAGATGCTCCGCTTGCCGCGCCGGAGGAACTCGTTGTTCTTGGCGCGGGCCTCGTCGGAGATGGCCGTGGCCATGCGGAAAATGAGGTCGGGATCCCACGTGGCGGCGAGGCCGATCGGCTCCGGGAACACCGTGGCGCGGCCGGCGCGGGCCACGCCGTGCAGGCATTCGTTCCACCAGTTGTAGGCGGGAACTCCGAGCCGCTCGATGGCCGGCGAATCGTTCATCATCTGCGAGACCTTCTCGGCGACGGTCATGCGCGAGAGCAGGTCGTCCACGCGTTTTTCCAGCGGCGCATCGGCGTTCTGGTAGAGCGGGGGCGTCTGGCCGCAGGCAGCGCGAGCGGCGAGCAAGGCAGCCCAAAATAGTTTCATGCCCCATTGTCGCCCGGATCGGCCTGGTTTATCCTATCCATTGAGATGAGCGAAACCCGCCTCACCCGTGAAACCAAACTGGACCTCCCGAAGGAGTGCGACCACATTGTGGGCCGCGCCCTGGCCGGCGAAGATGCGATCGTCCAGATGGGTTGTCTGATGTTTATCGCGTTTTCCAGCGGCGACGCGTTCGCGCTGGATCTCGACCACAAAGTCGCCTGCCCGCTGTGTCTCGCGCGCGAGAAACAGCCGTATGGCCTGATGGAAACCGGAACTACGTGGGCCTTCCAGTGGCCTTGGAGGTATTCCGTATCGAGGGGCCGCATCAACGTCGCGCGGATCGACGGAGAAGACTCGTCCGGGCTGCCTCGGCTGCCTGCCGGCACGATCAAGCGGCGGTTGACCGATTACAACCGGAAGGCCGGGACGAATTACCATCTCTGA
>JADGNT010000431.1 GCA_017883345.1 Candidatus Solibacter sp.
AGCGCCAGGAACTGATGATCGCGCTGATCCCGCACGTCGTGCGCCGTCCGGAATACACGGCGGAAAACCTGCGCGGCATCGCCGTGGGGAACCAAACGTCGGTCCATCTGAACTATGGCCGCCAACTGGGTTCCACGCCGCCGGTGGCTCCCAGGAAGGAAGATCCGGCAGCGGCGGCTCCGCCGATGACGGCCGCTGGTTCGGCCATGCCGCCGGCCACCGCGCCGCCGATGGGCGCTCAGGGGATGGCCCCGCCAGCCACCGCGCCGCCGATGGGCGCTCCGGGGATGGCCCCGCCGGCCGCCGAGGAGCCGGCCAAGCCTGTCGCGCCCAAGCCGGTGGGCAACGCCGTAGTCCGTTTCCTCCCCCCGCGGGTGGAAATCAACGCGCAGGGCACGACCACCGTAGCGCTCATCATCGAGAACGCGACCGATGTTTCTTCCGCGCCGCTGCAAGTCACCTTCGACTCCAAGGTGGTCAAGCTGAACGATGCCGGCCGCGGCGATTTCTTCTCCAGCGACGGGCAGATTCCGGTGTTCACCAAGAACATCCAGAACGATGCCGGCGCGGCGGCCGTGAACCTGAACCGCCTGCCCAATACCCCGGGCGTATCCGGTTCCGGCATGCTGACCCAACTGACCTTTCAGGCCGTCGCCAAGGGCTCTACCACCGTGACGGTTCCGAATCTCACGGTGCGCAACGCCCAGGGGCAGGTGGTCTTCTCCGGCAGCCCGCGGATGACGATTAACGTGAAGTAGTATGCGCCGCAAGAATCAAAGAGGACTTACCCTGGTGGAGCTGATCGTGGCATTCACGATCATGCTGATACTCACCACCATGGCCGTGCCGCTGGCCCGTTCCAAGGTGCGCGTCATGCGCGAACGGGAGTTACGCTACGATCTGCGCGAGATGCGTTCGGCCATCGATAAGTACAAGGACTATGCCGACCTCGGCTATCTCGGCCCCCAGAAACTCGGCACGAATAACTGGCCCGAGACTCTGGACATCCTGGTGGAAGGCGTGAAACTGCCGGGCCCGGACGGCAAGAAGATGCGCTTCCTGCGCCGCATCCCGGCGGATCCGTTCATGGGGAAGACCGAATGGGGCATGCGCAGCGACCAAGACGACCCCAAAAGCCTGAGCTGGGGCGGCCAGTGCGTATTCGACATATACAGCAAGACACAGGAAAAGGCAGCCGATGGAAAGTCCTACTCAGAATGGTAGACCGGTGAACGGACGCGCCCGGCGCGCCATCAAGCGGCTGCGCGGCTTCACTTTCGTCGAATTGATGGTGGTGATCACGATCATGGTGATCCTGATCACCATGGCGATCCCGATTTACAACCGGTCCATCATTCGCGCCAAGGAAAGCGTGCTCAAGAATAACCTCTTCACGCTGCGTACCGTGATCGATAACTACTCTTACGATAAGGGGAAAGCTCCGCAGGATTTGCAGGCTCTGGTTACCGAGGGTTACCTGCAGAAGTTACCCGTCGACCCCATGACTGGAGACAACCAGGGCTGGCGCACGGTGATGGAAGACGCCAGTCAGAGTGTTTCCCAATCCGAGCCCGGCATCTTCGACGTGCATAGCGGCTCCGACAAAATGGGGTTAGACGGAACGGCATATTCGCAGTGGTGAATGTGCCCATTCCTGCTAACCTAATGTTTTGATGAAGCGATTTCTGCCGGCAGCCGCGGCGCTTTTGTTGGCGGGGTGCGGCTACGTGGGCGATCCGCTGCCGCCACTGGCCAATATTCCTCCGAAGGTGAGCGATCTGGCGGCGCTGCAACGTGGCGGCCGCATTATCGTCCAGTTCACCGTTCCCGCCAAGACCACCGAGGGCCACCCCATTCCGCCGCCGTTGCGCCTCGATCTGCGCGCCGGCACCGGGGACCAGTTCGAGGCGAACCAATGGGCCGCCGGCGCCCGGCAGATTCCTCCGGGTGCGATGGCCAACGGTTGTAACACAAAGACAGGCCAGGAGGCCTGTCCCACGGCGCGCTACGAGATCCCGGCCGCCGATTGGACCGGCAAGGAAGTGATTTTCGGCGTGCGGGCGGTGGCCGGCAACGGCAAGCAGTCCGGCTGGTCGAATTTCGTGGTGGTGCCGGTGGTGACCCCGCCGGAGAAGCCCGGCGGCATCGCGCCAACCGTTACCCAGCAGGGCGTACGCCTCACGTGGCAGGCGCGCGGCACGCTCTTTCGCGTCTTCCGCAAGACCGATGACGGCGGCTACGCGCCGGTCGCCAACGTGCAAATGCCCGAGTGGACCGACACGGCCACCGAATTCGGCAAGCGCTACACCTACCTGGTGCAAACCATCGTCAAGCTGGACAATCGCAAGGAGGCCGAAAGCGAATTGTCCGACGAAGCTTCGGTCGTTCCACGCGACATTTTCCCGCCCGCCGCGCCCCAGGGAGTGCAGGGTTCGAGCGCCCCCAATTCCATTGAACTCAACTGGGAACGCAACACGGAAGAGGACCTGAACGGCTACCGGGTATATCGCGGCGAGGGCAGCGGGGCGCTGGAGAAAATCGCCGGCGTCTCGGTGGTGCCCAGCTATTCGGATCGCAAGGTGGAGCACGGCAAGACCTACCGCTATGCGATTGCCGCCGTGGATCAAGCCGGGAACGAGAGTCCCCGCTCCGCGCCGATAGAAGTAGCCATGCCATAGACTTGGCCGAATACACCGCCACTTCGTGGTGCTTTCAAGTAACACTATTAATTGAAGTTAATTTGATTCTTGAGTGCCTGCTGGTGTACACTGTCCCATATGATTATTTCGATGCGGCCCCATGCCACCCGGGAAGAGATCGACCACGTTTGCGAGCGCATCGCGGAGTTTGGCTATAAGGTGCATTCCATCGAGGGTGAAGAGCGGGTGGTGATCGGCGTGGTGGGGATTGGCGATGTGACCATCTGCCTGGAATCGCTCGAAGCCACGCCCGGAGTGGAACGCGCCATGCGCATCTCCGCCCCGTACAAGTTCGTCAGCAAGGAGTTCCGCAAGGGCCGCTCGATTATCAAAGTCAACGGGTGTGAAATCGGCGGCGGCGAGTTCGTGATGATGGCCGGCCCGTGCTCGGTGGAGAGCGAAAAGCAGATTATGGAAACGGCCGAGGGTGTGGCGGCGGCTGGCGCCCGGATTCTGCGCGGCGGCGCCTTCAAGCCGCGGACCTCGCCCTACGACTTTCAAGGCATGGAACTGGAGGGGCTGAAACTGCTTCGTAAGGCCAAGCAGCGCACCGGGCTCGGCATCATCACCGAGATCATGAGCGATCGCGACGTGGAAATGGTGGCGGAGTACACCGACTGCATGCAGGTGGGCGCCCGCAATATGCAGAATTTCGCGCTGCTGAAATCGCTGGGCGGCTGCGGCCGGCCGGTACTGCTGAAGCGCGGCATGAGTTCCACCATCAAGGAACTGCTCATGTCCGCCGAGTACATTGTGGCCCACGGCAACCCCAACGTGATTCTGTGCGAGCGCGGCATACGGACCTTCGAGACGGCTACCCGCAATACCTGCGATATCGCGGCCGTACCGGTGTTGAACGAGCTTACGCACCTGCCGGTGATTCTCGATCCCAGCCACGCCACCGGCAAGCGCAGCCTGATTCCGGCGCTTTCGCGCGCCGCTGTGGCGATCGGCGCCGACGGCCTGATCGTGGAAGTCCATCCGTGTCCCGAGAAGGCCTTCAGCGACGGAGCGCAATCCCTCACACTGGCCGATTTCGCACGGATGATGAGCGAACTGAAGCCCTACATCCGGCTGTGGAAGGAAGCGCGCGCCAGAGAACTCGCGGCTGTGTGATACTCGATTCGTGACCCCTAAAACCCGCGCGTGCCTGCTGATCCTGCTGATTTCGGCGCTTTGCGGTCTGACTCTGGGGGGCGCGATCTGGTATCGCTCGCGCGCCCTCTCTCCCGCCGCCATGTTCAAACGTCTGCCTACCGATGACGCCGTCGTGCTGTACATCGATTTCAAAAGCTTGCGGGCCGGCGCCATTCTGCAATTGCTCGACGGCGCCAAGGTGGGCGAGGACCAGGAATACAAGAGCTTCGTGCGCCAGACCGATTTCAATTACAAAGAGGATTTGGACACTGCCATGGTCGCCTTCGCGCCCAAGGGCAAGTACATGCTGCTCAAAGGCCGGTTCGATTGGAAGAGCCTCAAAAACTACGTCCTGGGCAACGACGGCAGGTGCAATAATTCTTTCTGCAAGGTGGCGGGTAGTTCGCCCGAAAAGCGCATTTCCTTCTTCCCCATGCAAGCCAACCTCATGGCGATGGCGGTGAGCGACGACGATGCGGCGGCGCTGCGCATGAATACCGTCGACGCGCGAGGCGACGCGGAAATCCCCAACGCGCCCCTCTGGCTTTCGATTCCGCCCTCGGTGGTGAAATCCGGGCAGAGCCTGCCGCCCGGCACACAGATGTTCGCGCGCAGCCTGGAGCGCGCCCAGGCGGTTACCTTGGCGATTGTCCCGGAAGAACACGATCAATTCGCCGCCAAACTGAATGTACGCTGCGCTAGCGCGACCGACGCAAGCGCACTGGCGGCGGAGCTGAACAAGACCACCGGACTGCTCCGCGAGATGATCGAGCGGGAACACCAGAAGGCGAACCCGGACGACCTGAGCGGTTTTCTGACTTCCGGCGCTTTTCGCAGCGAAGGAGCGCGGGTGTCGGGATACTGGCGCATCCCGCGCGCCCTCATCGAGAACCTTCTGGGCGGAAACTAGATGATTGCGGTGACTCCAACTCCACAAATATAACTCCTTCCCCTCCCATCACTTGCCCCAATTCCTATTTCAGACCCCACCCCCTCCCCATGCTATAGCTCAAAGCGGAGGTACCCTATGCCACGCACCAAGCAACCCGTATCCGATAAACAACTCGCCGCCAACCGCGCCAACGCCGCCCAATCCACCGGACCCCGCTCTCCCGAGGGCAAATCCCGCTCCGCCCAGAACTCCCGCAAACACGGATTCACCGCCTCCACCTTCGCCGTCGTCCGCCTCGAAGACATCGACGAGGTCGCCCACCTCCGCGAAGACGCCATCGCCGTCTACCAGCCCGTCAACTCCCAGGAGCTCTTCGCCATCGAGCGCATCGCCCTCGCCCAACAAGTCCTCCTCCGCGTCGAACGCCTCCACGAAGGCATTTGCACCACCTTCCTCAATGAGGCCCTCACC
>JADGNT010000432.1 GCA_017883345.1 Candidatus Solibacter sp.
TCTTGTCAGTCCCGGGGGCGCTCGTGGGTGGCGATGAAGTCACCATGGCAGTTTTTCATGAGCTTTCGCGGGCGGAACGCCCATCCCAACAGACAGGACCGACAGCGAATTTCCAGCAAACTGCGCCGGAAATTCATGTCAGTCTTGTCAGTCCCCGGGGTCAGGCCAGCTTCCAGGGTTTCTGGTAGCGGCGTGTCACATACTGGTTGGCGTGGGTGCGGCCGGTAAAGCGTTCCTGCGCGTCGTCCCAATAGAGGCGCTCTCCGGTACGGTAGGCGATGTTGGCGAGAAGTCCGCCCTTCGTCAGGCGGTGGCCGTACTCGATATCGCAGGTGGTGCGCTGCCGCGACTTGATGGAATCCAGAAACTCGCGGATATGCCCAGGCGAATCCGCAATGGTCGGCGGCGGGGGACGGAAGGACTCCTCCTTCTTGCCCTTCACATACACTTCGTAGCGGTTGTAGTTGGTCACCAGAGTGGCGGCGGAGCCCTCGAAGATGACGCTGCTGCCCATGGAGTCGAAGCCGGGGCGCCCCTGCGGGTGAAGCGTCCAGGTGAGGATGAGGCTGGGGAATTCGCAGAGGACTTCCAGCGTGTCGGGAGTCTCGCCGGCGTCATCCACACCCCAGCGCCCGCCGGTGGCCGAGATGCTCTTGGGCGCCTGCAAGTCCAGCGCCCAGTGGACGACGTCGGTGTAGTGGCACCAGAAGTCGATCAGCGCGCCGCCGGAGTAATCCCAGAAATAGCGGTAAGTGAAATGCGAGCGCAGCGGATTGTACGGGCGTTTCGGCGCGGGTCCGAGCCAGAACGCGTAATCGAGTTCGGGCGGCGGCGCGGCATCGGCCGGCTTGCCCAGCGGCGTGTTTCCGGTGGCCAGCGAGCAATCGACGCGATGGATTTGGCCCAAGGCGCCAGAGCGGATCACCTCCACCACGCGCCGGTACGTCGGGCGATCGTTGTGGATGTGGTTCCCCATTTGGGTGATGCGCTTGTGCTTGAGCGCCGCGGCGACCATGGCGCGGCCTTCGCCGATGGAATAGGCCAGCGGCTTCTCCACAAATACGTCCTTGCCCGCCTGGCAGGCATGGATGGCCGGGAGAGCGTGCCAGTGGTCCGGCGTGGCCACCATGACGGCGTCCAGGTCTTTGCGCTCCAGCAGCTTGCGGAAGTCGTGGTACTGGGCGGGCTTGTGCCCCTGCGCCTTCTCCACGGCCGCCACGGCGGCATCGAGGTGCGTCCCATCGAGATCGCACACGGCCGCCGCGACCACGTCGGGCTGCTTCATGAATTCATTGAGACGCGATGTCCCCTGGCGGCCCAGGCCGATGAAGCCGACCTGAATCTTGTCGCTCGCCGGCGCGCGGGCGTGAGATCGGGAGGCGGCGGCGAGGCCGATTCCCCCTGCCACAAGTTGCACGAAAGTTCTTCGGCTGGCGCGGGCGTCCGGATGGTTGGTTGCAAATTCCGTCATCAGCAGTCAGACTACGTCAAGCCAAGCATGCATGCAAGCAGGTAGGGCAGCGTGCAGGCGCCCGGCCCTACCCGGCCCTACCCGGCCCTACCCGGCCCTGGTCCGCCCTCCCGTCGAAGTGACGCGGAATCGAGCCCTCTGCAATCACTGTAAGTTGACCAATATCCGCCCCCTCCGCTTCGTCCTCATCTTCGCCTGATGCCTGCTGATCGGATTCGGTGTGCTGCTCACGCCCCGGTCCAGTCCGTCGATGTCGAGTTTTCGCGGGCGCTGGTGAGTGTCTCGCACGGCCTGATCCGGATGTGCGGCGGCCACGCCCACTCTGGACGCCGCGATCCTGCGCGCTCCTGGCGGCTTCCTGACTCGAAAGGGGATCAAAGGGGTATATGCGTTCTTGTATACTGAAGTCAGTGCGAGAAGGGCTTAAGCCGGTTGAATGGATGGGCGACAGCCTGGAACGGGTGCGGTCGTTCTCCAAACTCGTTCGGCAGCAAGTGGGCTACGAGTTGGAATCGGTTCAGCTCGGTGAGGAACCGAGCGATTGGAAACCCATGCCTACGGTCGGACCGGGCGTTTGTGAGATCCGCATCCACGGGGACGGTGAGCACCGGGTCCTTTACGTCGCTAAGTTCCGCCACGCGATTTACGTTTTGCACGCCTTCCGCAAGAAGACCGCGAAGACATCGAAGGGCGATATCGCAGCGGCAAAGGTCCGGTTTCAAACCGTGCTTCAAATCGAGGTATACAAGAAATGATGCAGCGCGCGACAAAGGCCAAGAACGGCACCGACGTTTTCGCCGATCTCGGTTTCAATGCAGCCGAGGCGGAGAATCTCCGTATCCGGTCCGCCATGATGCGGGCTCTGGTTGCCTTCATCAGGAAAAACGAACTGACTCAGGCTCGGGCCGCAAAGGTGTTCGGTATCAGCCAGCCGCGGATTTCGGACCTGATTCGCGGCAAGATCCATCTTTTCTCCATTGACAACCTCGTCATCTTGCTTGCCGCCGCGGGACTGCGCGTCGATCTGAAGATCAAGAAAGCGGCGTGAACACCCAACGGCAATGTCAGGGTTGCTGGCGGGGGCGGTTTGGAGCAAATCCAGTGATTCGGAAGGGATTGATTTGTTGGAGCCACCCGCCGGGATTGAACCGGCGACCTACTGATTACGAATCAGTCGCTCTACCAGCTGAGCTAGGGTGGCCTTCCGGGCAAAAAATGAGGTGGAGCACGCCTTTCGGCACACTCCTCTGCGATCATAACACATGGTGATCCGTCCCCGCCTTGCCGCGTCCATAGCCCTCGCGATCCTCGCCGCCTGCCGGACTCCGGCCCCTCCCGCCGCCATCGATCCCGCGTTATCCGCACGGGTACCCGCGGCCACCGTCGCGCTCGCCGGGGTCGACCTCGACCGACTCCGTACGTCGCCTCTCTATGCGAAACTTCCGCCCGCCGCGCGGGCGTTTCTCGAGCCGTTCGCTCACGCCCACCGCGTCCTGATCGCCTCCACCGGCGTCGAACTCCTCACCATCGCCCGCGGCGTTGTCCCCGGCGCCACCCAAATCGCGCCCGATCTCGCTCTGTCCGGCGCGCCTCACCTGATCTCGGCAGCCACCTCCGCCCACCCGCCCGTGGGCATCCTCGCGCCCGCCGAATCGGTCGCCGCCGGGAGTCCCATCTGGATCGCCGTTCGCGGCGGCGTGGCGCTTCCGCTGCAAGGCAACTTGGCGAATGCGAACAATCTGCTGCGCGGCACGGAGTACGTTACGCTCGCCGTACAACCTGGCGATCCCACGCAGCTCGAACTGGTGGCGCGATGCCCTACGCCGGAGGCGGCGCTGCGCTTCGAACAGAGCTTCCGCGCCATGGTCTCGCTGGTGGCCGCCACCAACGCGCGTCAAGCCGCGACGGCCGGCCTGCTCGAATCCATCCGGATCGGCCGGGAGGAACAAGTGGTGCATGTTTCGCTTTCCGCACCGCTGGACGCGCTCGCCAAATTGCTGCTCTGAAGCGAAAGGGTTGACAGACGAAAGCGCCCGCCCCACGTGGGGCAGGCGGGGTACCCTCTGGGTCCGCCTGCCAACTCCGCATTTGACCCAGTCTGCACCACACAGGTGCAGTATCGTCTAACATGGAAGTATGCCGAGCAGAACCAAGACACCGCCCCGCTCCGCCACGTCTAAGGCGATCCGCCAGAGCGTTACCATTCCCGCGACGCTCGCGAGCGCAGTCCGGCGCGTTGCGAAAAAGCGCCATCTTACGATGAGCCGTGCCCTGGTCGCTCTGGCGGAACGGGGAGTGCGGGCGGAACTCGATGCCAAGGAGAATCTGCAAGCCACCTACCGGAGATTCATGAAGGAGCAGGAACCTGCTCTCAAGGAGGAGGCGGGCAAGGATCTGATTCGCGCGGTTTTCGGGAAGGACGCAATTGCCGAAGATCTGCTTCTCTGAACTGCCGCGCGGGATGCCGGCGATCTCTGCGCCCGATCTCGGGCGTGAAATCGGCATCTAACTGGCTGCGTGTCGTCAAGACAGTTCCTCCCGTTTCGAGGCCGGCACCTCGTAACCGACACCGAGTTCGTTAGCCACCAAGGCGAACCGTGGGTCGGCCGTCCATAGTTGCAATCTCCCCACAACAGCCGATGCCAGGAGGTGAACGTCGATCCAACCTACGCCGCGACCATGCAAGTCGCGAGCGCGGACGAACGCGACTACGTCGTGATGAGGGACCGTGCCCGCTTGGTGCATCTGCTCGTAAGCAGCCAGAAGCTTCCTCCGGCCTCCCCGGTCGCCAATGAGGAGTTCTCCGTAGACCAACTCATGCCCCGTCACCTCGTTGAGACCGAGGAGTCTGTCCAACTCAGCCGCGCAGGGCGCGCGGTTGGCAAGGAACCGAATCCACACGGAAGTGTCCACCAGGATCATCAGGCCACCCTTCGTTTGGGCGACGGTCCTTCGCGACGCCTGGGCACGTCGTTTGCGTGAGGCTCCGCGCCGCGCAGAGCCCGAAGGCGCTCGTAAGCCGCGCGGCGTACCAGGGCCTCCAGGCCCAGACGTACGGTTTGGGTATCCGTTGTTGCACCGCAAGCCGTCTTCGCCTCTTTGAAGAGTTTGTCATCGACGTTGAAGGTTTTCTTCATACATCCAATTCTGCCATAATTGTATGGCTATTGAAACCATATCTGGTGGCCGCAGAGGTCGGGTTGAACCACACCCGGCTGCGCGCCGTCACCCGCGTTCCAACCCATCGCCAGCACCCGCGGTGTTCGGTCACGTCGCCGACTGCAAACGGTCGAATTCCGCCGCCGCCACGCCTCGTAGCGCCGCAAGATCATGGCGTACGGTGTGCCAGATCAGAGCTTCGTCTACCGCTTCGTATTCATGCCGGTAGACGTTGCCAGCGGCGGCGATGGCCACCCAATCGATTTCGGAGTGCCGCTCTGTCAATTCGCCGGGAAGTCGCCGGGACGCCTCCGAGACAATTTCCAGAGCACGAACAACGGCGTAAACCGTCTTTCGGTCGGTGCGGAAAGCCGGGAAGTCCGATTGGGCGGTGAAAGCCTCGATCGCGTCAATATTGTCGATGATGTCGCGCAGACGTTGAGCAGGGTTCTTAGAAGGCATGGATCGCGTCGCGCAAAATGTTATCGCGGAGCAGGGGCTTGAGAGTCCTGCGGTTCACCACGTCGCCGGCGCCGTCGAGGAGTTCGTTGATGGA
>JADGNT010000433.1 GCA_017883345.1 Candidatus Solibacter sp.
TTTGGTCCCCGCACTCCGATGCTACCATAGAAGGTTAAAATGCCGCTGAAAACCCAGCCATGAAGGGACTTACCGATATCCCCGGGATTCGCGTCGGCCACGTCTCGGATTTTGACGCCATCACCGGATGCACCGCCATCCTCTGCGAGCAGGGCGCCGTGGGCGGCGTCGATATCCGCGGCAGCGCCAGCGGAACCCAGGAAATCGACACCCTCAGCCCCGGCCACGTCACCGATCGGGTGCACGGCATCCTGTTCGCCGGCGGCAGCGCCTTCGGCCTGGAAGCCGCCGCCGGCGTGCGCCGCTACCTGGCCGGCCGCAAGGTGGGCTATGCCTTCGGCGGCCAGCACATCCCCATCGTGCCAAGCGCCATTCTCTTCGATCTCGGCATCGGCAAACCCAACGTGCACCCCAACGTCGCCATGGGCGAAGCGGCGGCCGTCGCAGCCACCACCGACCCCGTGAAGGAAGGCTGCGCCGGCGCCGGCACGGGCGCCACCATCGGCAAACTCTTCGGCATCAGGCAGGCGATGAAGGGCGGCATCGGATCGTACACCGTCACCCTTCCCGGCGGCGTGCTGGTCTCCGCCCTGGTCGCCGTCAACGCCCTTGGCGACGTGCGCGACCCCGCCACCGGGAAGATCGTCGCCGGCGCGCGCAAAACCGCCAGCAGCCGTGAGTTCATCGATAGCCAAGCCGAAATGAAGCGCGGCGCCACCATCGGCGCCGCCCCCAGCAACACCACCCTCGCCGTGGTTGCTACCAACGCCAGGCTCAACAAAGTCCAGGCCAACAAGCTCGCTCAGTTCGCCTCTCTCGGCATGGCGCGAACCCTCTACCCGGTGAACACCATGGCCGATGGCGATATCGCCTTCGCCCTGTCGCTCGGCGCAGAGCAGTCCGACATCGACAACCTCGGCGTGGCGGCCGCCGAAGCCGTGGCGCAATCCATCCTGCGCGCCGTCCGGCTGGCGAAAACTCTCGGCGGCGTCCCCGGACTCGCCGGCTGATGCTTCGTCGAAAATACCGCTCCCTCAGAACGTGAGAAAAAAACAAGGGGCCGCCGATGAACGCCGATAAACGCCGATGAAAACAAGATACTTATCGGCGTTCATCTGCGTTCATCGGCGGCCCATAATGATTTTTTCACAGCTTCCCACGGTCGCGGCTCTGATCGCGGCCGTGACCGCGCTTTCCGCCCAACCGCCGGCCGCCACCCCCACCCGCGCCGACATCCTGCGCGGCGCGTACGGACCGTATCGCGCCAACAACGATCTGCTCTTCTACCACCTCGACGTTCGCGTCGACCCGGAAAAGAAATTCCTCTCTGGCAAGGTCACCATCCGCTTCAAGATGCTGCAGGACGCCACGCGCATCCAGCTCGATCTGCACGCCGCGCTCCACGTCGACAAAATCGTCCTCGGCGACACCACCCTCAAATACGAACGCGACTCCGGCGCCGTCTTCGTGGACTTCCCCGAAACCCTCCGCGCCGGCCGCACCTACAGCATCGAGTTTTACTACTCCGGAAACCCGGTGGAGACCGGCCGGTTCGGCGCCATCACCTTCAAGAAAGATCCCTCCGGGCATCCCTGGATCAATACTGCGTGCGAAGGCACCGGCGCCAGCGTCTGGTGGCCCAACAAAGACCAGTGGCGCGACGAGGTCGAGAGCATGGAAATCAGCGTCTCCATTCCCAACGATCTGGTCGACGTCTCTAACGGCAAGTTTATGGGCAAGACCGACCTCGGCGACGGCTACACGCGCTGGGACTGGCTGGTGCAATACCCCATCAACAACTACGACGTCTCGCTCAACATCGGCAACTACCAGCACTGGGCCGACCGCCTCGGCGACCTGCCGCTCGATTTCTACGCCCTGCCCGAGAACCTGGAGAAGGCCAAGAAGCAATTCGTCCAGGCCAAGGGGATGCTCGAAGCCTACCAGCACTACTTCGGCGAATACCCTTTCCAGAAGGATGGCTACAAGCTGATCGAAGCCCCCTATTCCGGCATGGAGCACCAGAGCGCCGTCACCTACGGCAACCACTTCGCCAACGGCTACCTGGAGCGCGACTGGACCGGCGTCGGCATCTCCCCGCGCTTCGATTTCATCATCATCCACGAAAGCGGGCACGAGTGGTTCGGCAACAGCATCACCGCCGCCGACGTGTCCGACATGTGGATCCACGAAGGCTTCACGACCTATCTCGAGTGCCTCTACGTCGAGTACATGTGGGGGCGCGACGACGGCCTGAAGTACACCAACGGGTACAAGTCGAGGGTCCGCAACCTCCAGCCCATCATCACCCCGCGCGGCATCAACAAGGAACCGCCCCAGGACCAGTACTTCAAAGGAGCGCTCTTCCTCAATACCCTGCGCAGCGTGGTCAATGACGACGCCCGCTGGTGGACCCTGCTGCACGATTTCTACCAGCACTTCAAGTATCAAAACATCATGACCGAGGACGTGGTGCGGTACTTCAATCAGCAGACCGGCATGAACCTGACGCCCGTCTTCGACCAGTACCTGCGCCACCCCGCGCTCCCCGCCCTGGAACTGAAGTGGGACGAGGCCGCGGGCACAGTCGCCTACCGGTGGAAGGCCGATGAGCCCGGCTTTCAGATGCCCATCCGCGTAGGAACCAAGGACCACTGGCAGATCCTCCAACCCACCGTCGAGTGGCAGACCATGAAGACGCCGCTCCAGAAGGACGAATTCGAAGTCGCCACCGACCTCTACTTCGTCACCGTCGGCAAACTGTAGCGCCACCCTTGTAAGTCTGGATCGGTCCGGGGTAAACTTCAAATTGAATATATACGGTCCTGCCCTTGAGCCTTGGTACATGGGTGTCGCTCCCCACCGATTTCCCGAAAGGGAGTGGGAATCCAGTTTTTTGGAATGTGCCCATGTACCAAGAGAAGACCGTGTATTTTACCGAAGAGCAGGCGGCCGAACGCCTCCACATTTCTTTGGCGACGCTGCGGCGGTGGAGGAAGAAGGGCACCGGCCCTGAGCATTTCCACTTCGGCGACATCATCCGTTACCGCGATACGGCCCTCGAAGCCTTCGTTGCGAAGTACTCCACCAACGCGGCATAGCCGATGCCGCGCGATGGAGACGGACTGCACCTGGTAGGTGCGATATGGCATTTCCGCTACCGATCGCCTGACGGTAGATGGAGGGAAAAGTCCACTGGGAAACACAAGATTACCGAGGCCAAGGCGGAACGCACCAAATTCCTGAGAGCGTTTGCCGAAGGGCTCCTGCCGACCGACCAGGCACGCTGGACGCTCGCGCAGGCGCTCGATGAATGGGCCGAGTGCCGCAAGAGCACCAAACAGCCCACGACCCTGCCTCCGGAGCGAACTTCGATTCGCCACCTCAAAGCAATCCTGGGCGGCAAACGACGCCTGGAGTCCATCACGGCGCTGGATATCCGGCGTTACCAAGCGGGGCGGCGCGAGACGGTCGGCCCCAAGACCGTCAACAACGAACTGTTGGTGCTCATCGGGGTACTGAAACAGGCGAAGCTCTGGAAACGGCTAGAGGAGGACTATCAGCCTCTTTCCATCCCGAAGCAGGGCCCGGGCAAAGCACTCGTTCCCGACGAGGGACAGCATCTGATCGCCACCGCCAGGCAGCGCCCTGCGTGGGACGTGGCCCTTTGCGCCACGTTGTTGGCGTATAGTTCCGGCTGCCGGTCCTGGGAAATCAAGTCGCTGAAGTTGAAAGACGGGATGATGGGCTCCGATCCGCCCGTGTTGCGGATTCAGCGCGAGAATACGAAGAGCGCTGCCGGCGCCCGGGACGTGGCATTAAACGAACTCGCGCTATGGGCGCTGAAGCGGCTGCTGAAGCGAGCCGAACTTCTGGGCGCCACCGACCCGGAACACTATCTGTTACCGGCCAATCTGTCGAAACACACGCATGAGAAAGACCCGCTGCATGACCGTAGAGGTTACGATCCCTCGCGGCACCAGACCTCATGGTCGACGGCGTGGGAGAACTTGAAAGCGGCGGCCGGCATGAAGAACTTTCGATTCCACGATCTGCGGCATACATTTATCACGCAAGGCATCGAGGACAACGTGCCCGTCGAAGTAATGATGGCCCAGGTCGGGCACGTTTCCGCGGAGATGACGCGCTACTACACACACCTGAGCAGCGGGGCCAAGGACAACGCGGTCCAGAAGATCGCCGCGCGCAACCAAGGGGTCCGGGCAGTTCTTGAAATGGCTGGCGAAGAGCCGGCGGGTGATAGCGAGATCGCGGGCGATCCGCAGTCCAGAACGGAGGAGCATGGTGGCGACTGAGCTGTACGCCGGCCAGCAAGCTGGTGCGGCACTGGCCGCCAGGCCCGCCGCCCCGGAAATTGCTATTGAATGGCTGCTGCGCCTGATACCGGAGGCCGAGGCCAAATTGTATGGCGTGTTGACCGAATTGATCCCGGCGCCGAGAGCAGAGGCGCCCAACCTTGCCCGCCGCCAAATCAAAATGGCGAAGCTTGCCGAGCTCGCCGGCTTATCGCGGCGGTGGGTGATCGAGTTGTTGCCGCGTCTGGAAAAGAGGGATCTCATTCGTACCCAGGGCGGGAGAGGCGCGGCGAAATGGATCTGGCTGCTTCCCCTCGGCGTCCCCCGCCTCGGAAAGCCATTCCCCACCGAGCTCACGCAGAAAGAGAAGACGAGCCCGGAACCAATCCCGGGGAAAGCGAAAGCGCAACAGGCGGCGGCCGCCCAGCCAAAGCGCCGGCGCCAGCAAACGGCGCAAAGCGCGAAGCCGGGTGCCAGCGTCCAGGTCGCACCGCCCGTCGAGAAACCGGCGGAGATTCCAAAGCGCCGCCAGAAATTACCGCTGCCATCGACCCCGCCAACAGATCGGTCATCAGGAGGCTCGGTGCTGGCCCCCAAGGTGACCCCACCGGCTCCAACGGCACCAGGCAACCCCGCGGTGCCCGCCGCCATGGTGATGCCACCACCGTCAATCGCACCAGCCAAGGCGGTGCAGGCCACCAAGGTGACACCGCCGCCCGCACCAGCCGCTCCGGTGGTGCAGACCGCCGTGGTACCGCCAACGGCCCCTGGCAACCCCGCGGTGCCCGCCACCAGGGTCACACCGCCGCCAGCAACCGCACCTGCTTCTCGGGCTGCGCAGGCCGCCAAGGTGATACTGCCACCGC
>JADGNT010000434.1 GCA_017883345.1 Candidatus Solibacter sp.
GGCCGGCTACAACCTCTTCCTGATTGAAGCCCGCCACATCCTGATCGACCTGCTGACCGATTCGGGCACCAGCGCGATGTCCACGGAGCAGTGGGCGGCGGTGATGCGGGGCGACGAATCCTACGCCGGCAGCGAGAGCTTCTTCCGCCTCAAGCGGGTGGTGGACCGGCTGACGGGATTCCGCCACATGGTGCCGACGCACCAGGGGCGCGCGGCGGAGCGCATTCTGTTCACGGTGATGTGCCAGCCGGGGCACCTGGTGCCCTCCAACACGCATTTCGACACGACGCGCGCCAACGTGGAATCGAGCGGCGCGCGCGCCGTGGATCTACCCATCGAGGAAGCGCGCGACACGCAGGCGCGGCTCGATTTCAAGGGCAACATGGACGTGAGCGCGCTCGCAGCGTTGATCGCCCGGGAGGGTGCGGCGAAGATTCCGCTGGTGATGCTGACGGTGACCAACAACTCGGGCGGGGGACAGCCGGTATCGATGGCGAATATCGAGGCGGTGAAATCGGTGTGCGCACGGCACGGCATCCCGCTGTATCTGGACGCCTGCCGGTTCGCGGAAAACGCGTGGTTCATCCGGGAACGCGAGGCCGGGTACGCGGATTGGACGCCGAAGCAAATTGCCCAAAAAATGTTTCGGCTGGCCGATGGATGCACGTTCTCCGCCAAGAAGGACGCCTTCGCCAACATCGGCGGGATGCTGTGCACCAACGACGACCGGGTGTTCCTCCAGGAGACGAACCTGCTGATTCTGACCGAGGGTTTTCCGACGTATGGCGGCCTCGCGGGGCGCGACCTGGACGCGATCGCGGTGGGTTTGGAGGAAGTGCTGGACGAGGATTATCTGCGCTACCGGATCGCCTCCACGGGCTACCTGGGGCGGCACATCGCGGATCGCGGGGTGCCGATTGTGGAGCCGCCCGGGGGGCACGCGATCTATATCGATGCGGCGCGCATGCTGCCGCACATCCCGGCGGCGCAGTTCCCGGGGCAGGCGCTGGCGGTGGAACTTTACCGGCACGCGGGGATACGCAGCGTGGAGATCGGCAGCCTGATGTTCGGCGAGGCGGCGCGGCACGAACTGCTGCGTCTGGCGATTCCGCGGCGGGTGTACACGCAGAGTCACATCGATTACGTGGTGGAAGCGATTCTGGAAGTGAACCAGCACAAGGAGAGCATCCGCGGGATGGAGATCGTGGAGGCGCCGCCATTCCTGAGGCATTTCAGCGCGCGCATGCGACAGCTTTAGCGGGGCAAGACCGCCCCGCCGCGACGGAGCGCCAAGAAGACGTCCGAGCTGCCCCGCGGATGCACAAGGCGGAGCCTTATGCCACGAACCTGCGACAGCTATAATTGAAGGTCCTTATGACCTTCAATTGGCCGCCGGTGTGGCTTAGCCTTCGTGTCGCCGGTCTCGCGACGGCGGGCGCGCTGGTGATGGGGCTGTGGCTGGCATACCGCATGACAACGCGGGAATTCATCGGCCGCAAGGCCACTCTCGGGGTGCTGGCGCTGTTGTTGGCAACGCCGGTGGTGATTCTAGCGTGGATCCTGCTCCGGCCGCTATTTCCGTGGCAGGCCGGCTCCGCGGTTGGGGTGATCGCGGCGCTGCCGCCGATTGTGTTCGGCGCGCGAAGGCCCTTGCAGGACTTGAATCGGGAATACGGTAATGCGGCGCGCAGTCTGGGCTGCTCGGAGTGGCGGATTTTCTGGCGCGTGATGCTGCCGCTTGGGTGGCGGCCGATTCTGGCGGCGGCCGGAGTCGCGTTTGTGCGCGTGTGGATGGAGTGGAGCATCGTGGCCGCCTTATGACGCACGCACGTATCGCGAACCAGAGCCTCGACATCGATCTGCCTCTCTCCGACGGGATCACGGCGCTGCACGGTCCGGCGGGCGCGGGGAAAACCGCGATCCTGGAGGCGATCGCGGGCTTCGCGCGTCCCGAGCGGGGACGCATCCTGATTGGCGACGCGATCGTGTTCGACGCCGAATCGCGAGTGAATCTGGCGCCGCGCCGGCGGCTCTGCGGATGGGTAGGCGCACGCGACGCGCTATTCCCTCACCTGACGGTGCGGCAGAACCTGCTGCTCGCCGCGGGACGGTGGGCGCGGCTGGAGCGGACCAAGCGGGTGGCCGAAATGCTGGAGCGCTTCGAACTGGCGGACGCGCTAGAGATGCGCCCGCGCGATCTGACGCCGGCGCGCCGGCTGCGCACCGAGGTGGCGCGCGCGCTGATCACGGAGCCGAAATTGCTGCTGGTGGACGACCGCGGCCCCGAGTGCGGCGCCGATGAAGGGCTGCTGCGCCTGGTACGCGATGCCTTCGGCGGCCCGGTACTGTGGGTCATCGGCAAGCTCGATCTCTGCTACAGTTCGGCGGATCGACTGGCGCTGGTGGATCTCGGCCGGATGGTGGGGTACGGGCCGGCGCGCGAGGTGATGGAGCGCCCGGAATCGGTGGAGGCGGCGCGCCTGGCGGGGATATCGAACCTGTATCCGGCCACGGTCGCCGCGCTCGATCCGGGGCGCAACCAGAGCCGGCTGGAGTGCGCCGGCTTCGTGCTCAACGGGCCGTACCTGAAGGGGCACTTCAAAGGCGACCGCGTCTGGGTGGGGATCCGCGCGGAAGATGTGCGGGTACACGCGGGCGAGCTGGAGCCGGACGTCAACTTTGTGGCGGTACACCTGTTGCGCATGATGGAGCGCCCGCGCACGGTGCGCCTGGAATTCGCCGGAGGCATCGCGGCGGAGATTTCGCGCGAGCAATACGCGCGGCAGAAGGATAATAAGGGGTGGCAGGTGGAATTTCCGCCCGCCGCGCTACGCGTGTTTTGACCGATGCCGTTGAAGCCTCTCGCCGACTATGAACTGCTGGCCGCGCAAGCCCACGGCCACCTGTGCGCTGGCCAGATTCTGGGGCTGCGCATGGCGCTGCACGGGATGAAACTGCTGGGCCTGGACGACCCAACGGGGAAGGACCGGAAGCGGCTGGTGAGCATCGTCGAAATCGACCGGTGCATGACGGATGCCATTGGGGTGGTGACGGGCTGCCGTTTGGGGAAGCGCGCACTGAAGTTTCGCGACTTCGGCAAGGCAGCGGCGACGTTCTGCGACCTCCAGGAGAATCGCGCGGTACGGATTGCGGCGCGGGAGAGCGCGAAAGAACGCGCGCGCGCGCTGTATCCCGGAATTGGCGACAGGAATCAGCGGCAAATGCACGCCTACCGGGAAATGCCGGACGAGGAACTGTTTGATATCGAGTGGGTGCGGGTGACGCTGGGCGCGGAGGACCTGCCCGGCTACAAGGCGCCGCGCGTGGTTTGCGAGCAGTGCGGCGAAGGCGTGAGTTTCCGGCGCGAAGTGGTGCGCGAAGGGCGCACGCTGTGCCGCGCGTGCGCTGGCGACGGCTACTACGGCCCCGCGTGATGCTGCGCTATTACATCACGGACCGGCATTCCGCCGGCGGCGCGGAAGCGCTGCTGGGGTTTGTCGAGCGCGCGCTCGCGAACGGCGTGGAACGGATTCAGGTGCGCGAGAAGGACCTGGGCGCGCGCGATCTGTGCGCGCTGGTGCGCCGGATACTGGCGCTGCCCAACCCGTACGGTACGCGCATACTGGTGAATTCGCGCGCCGATATTGCGCTGGCGGCGGGCGCGCACGGGGTCCATCTGAGCGGAGATTCGGTGGCGCCGGGAATTTTGCGCGCGATCGTGCCGGCGGAGTTTCTGATCGGCGTGTCCACGCACACACTGGAGGAGTTGCGCCGCGCCGAAACGGAAGGCGCGGACTTTGCGGTGTTCAGTCCGATTTTTCCGGTGGTCTCGAAAGCGGGTTATGGGCCGGCGCTGGGCATCGAGCGCCTGCGGGAGGCGGTGGGGCAGGTGACGATTCCGGTGCTCGCACTGGGCGGGATCACGCGGGAAAATGCCGCGGCATGCGTGGAGGCTGGGGCGGCGGGAATCGCCGGGATCTCGATGTTTCAGGTGTGAGGTGTTCACTGAATAGATCGAACGTGGGAGGACTAAACCAAAGTGTTCCCGCGCATACTTGAAGTAGTTTTCTTGCGGCCAGCGAGCCATCGGAGCCACTGCTTGCGAAGCCGCGTCCCCCGTGAAATTCGTGCTTACAATCGAAACCTGATGGCCGTCGGCGGCCAGCTTGCGCACTTCCCGCACCCACAACCCCGGCCGCTTGCCCACACAGGTTCCCCGCTCCGCCAGTTTCATCCGCACGGTCTCCCCACTTACCAACTTCACGGCTTGTTCCTGGAATTCCTCCGCCCTCCAGTCCTCCCCGTCCGGATAGCGATGGTAGGTGAGCGCCGCGATCCGTTCCTTCTGTAGTTCCAGAAACAACTCCGGGCTGTAGCCCTCACGATCGAAGATCACCGTGAAGCGCGGCACCCGTGGGTCGGCAGCCATACGCTCTCGATGCTCCGCCGACAGAGGTACGTTGGCCTCCAGCCACGGCAGTATGTCTCCGCGGATCGCCTGTACCAGCCCGTGATCGACTGCCTGGTTGACAGAGCAGAACGGTTCGCCGTCCAGCGCATTCACCCAGTAGTCCGTCGTGGCCCGCAGGTAGAACCGCTCGCGTGGCACATAGTGCCGCGGCAGCTTGGTCAATTCGCCGTGGTATACCCGCACGTGCCCATCGATGTAAAACGCCAGACCGGAGGCCTGTTCGGTTTCCTGCTGGCTGATCCATTCCTTGGCCAAGGCCGCGTTCCAGCGCGCCGCCCGGCCCATCTCCGTGCACAGCCGCTTCAGTTTCTCACGCAGCGTGCGCACTTCCGGAATCCGGTCCAATCCCAGCAGGTTTCCCCACTCCCCCGCCGCCGCGTAGCGCAACTGCTCGATGGAGCCGATGCGCGCCAGCGCCATCAGCGCCAGCAACACCAACACGCTGCTCAGGCCATAGAAGCCGTTGGGTAACGTGTAGAGTTCCGCGCTGTGGCGCAGCAGCCCCACCGCCATGAGCGCCGGCAGCGCCAACAACACGCCCCCTTGTGGGATGTCCCGCGCCGCCTCGAAGACGATGGGCGCGGCTTCCAACGCACCCATCGCCGCCGCCACACGCTCCAGCGACCGGGTTGCCCCGTAGCCCATCGGCGCGCTACTGTCGATCTCGCTGCGCTCGCTCTTACAACTGGCGCTGTCGTCGTCTGGGGTC
>JADGNT010000435.1 GCA_017883345.1 Candidatus Solibacter sp.
TACAATCTCGGCTTCGTCCTGCCTGTGGCGTTGGACCTGGCCACTTACATCGCGGCCGCACCCTCGGACGATGGCAGACTACGCATCTATTCGGAAGACCGCCGGGAACAGCGCGAGTTCGACGCGGCGTCCCTCGGCTCCGTGGAGCCCACCCACGAGTGGACCGACTACCCCATCGGCGTCGCCCAGGAACTGGTGCGCGCCGGCGTGCCGGTGGAGGGGGCCAATCTGCTGATCCGCAGCACGGTGCCGGATGGCTCGGGCCTCAGTTCCTCGGCGGCGCTGGAGGTGTCTTCCGCGCTGGCGCTGCTCGCCGGGCGCGAGTTCGACCCGTTGGAACTGGCCAAGCTCTGCCAGCGCGCCGAGCGCAATTTCGTGGGCATGCCGTGCGGCATCATGGACCAGTACATCGCGATTTTCGGGCGCGCCCATTCCGCGGTGGAGATCGATTGCCGCAGCCTGGGGCACCGGTTTGTGAAACTGCCCGAAGACATCGCCTTCGTCGCGGTCAACACCATGGTGAAGCACGCGCTCTCTGGCTCGGCATACCGCGATCGGGTGCGCGAGTGCGCGGCGGCAGTCGAAGGCATCGAGGCGGTCTACCCGGACGTGCAGAGTCTGCGCGACGTCTCGCCGGAGCAGTTTGCGGGCGTGGCATCGCGCCTGCCCGAAGTAGTCGCGCGGCGCGCGCGCCATGTGGTGACGGAAGATGCGCGCGTCAACCGCTTCGTGGAGGCTAGCACGCACGGCGACGTGACCGGCATGGGCAAGCTGATGGTGGACTCGCACCGCAGCCTGCAACACGATTACGAGGTCAGTTGCGCGGAATTGGATTTCCTGGTGGACGCCGCGTTGCGAATCGACGGCGTGTACGGGTCGCGCATGACCGGCGGCGGATTCGGCGGATGTACCGTGACCCTGCTGCGCACGGAGGCAGCCGCGAGTTTCCGCGCGAGCATCGCGCGAGCTTACCAACAGCAGTTCGGCGTGACGCCGCGGATTTATTCCTGCGAGCCTTCGGAAGGCGCGGGGGAAGTGAAGAAACTTGAGACGATCCCCGCGCTCGCCTGACTAGTTGGCAAAAGACAAAAAGAATGTCCTCCGTGGCGGGGAGATTCGTTCTGAATCCCGTGCCCATGGAAGAATTTGTCGCGTCGCTCCTTAGTCCTGTCATTGGTAGCAGTGGTAGCAGCAGTGGGCCGGGCACACGTCCGGCCCACAAATGTTATTGGCCGCCCGCTGTCTTCTCCAGCATCTCGAGCAGACGTTTTTCCCACTCCGTATTCTGGCTGCTGTACGCTCTCTGCTCCCATTGCAGTGTGCTTTTCGAATCCACGATCCAGTTACGCGGAATACTGACTCGCGGGAGCATCAATTCCACCATGGGCGGCGCCAGCGGCGCCGTCCGCTGCGCGAAATGCGGGCGCCCGATGTACTATCTCTGCATTCCTCGGATGTCGGGCGACCGAGGCCCGAGTGTCAGCCGCCAAGCCCGCCCAAGCCAAAGCAATGAAACGCCCGTCGGGCCGATTGCCGGTGCCGTTCGTGTGGATCCGAGCCGCCGTCGACCAGCCGCCCGCGTTCGATTGCGCGCGGCCCCATGCAGCCGTTGAACGGCCCGCGCAGCACACGCCGCCGCGCGGCCGCAACCGACCGCCCCAGCGCGGCGACCCGACCGGGTACCGCCGATCCCGCGCAGCCCGGTTTGCATGACAGGCGTAAGCCGCTTATGGTAGATCTATGCCTTAGAGAACTGCGAGTATTGCTACTGATCTTCAATCTCCGGAGAGGCCGATGACCGTCCCATATTGCCGGATTCAACCGCTCAACACTTAAGTGACCCCTTTCATGTTTGAACAAGCCTTCAAGAACATCGACGACGTTCTCTGGAAAGAGGCCGGCTGCACCACCGAGTTGGACTATACCGAGCAGACCTCGTGGCTCCTCTTCCTGAAATACCTGGACGGGCTGGAGCAGGACAAAGCCGACGAAGCCGCGCTGGACCGCAAGAAGTACACCTTCATCCTCGACAAGCCCTATCGCTGGGACACGTGGGCCGCGCCCAGGGGCAGGGACGGCCAGATCGACCATAACCGGGCGCTGACCGGCGACGACCTCCGCGACTTCGTCAACCAGAAGCTCTTCCCCTACCTGCACGGCTTCAAGCAAAAGGCCACGGGACCGAACACCATCGAATACAAGATCGGCGAGATCTTCGGCGAGATCAAGAACAAGATCTCCAGCGGCTACAATCTGCGCGAGATCATCGACCACATCGACGAACTGCGCTTCCGCTCGCAGACCGAGAAGCACGAGCTGTCGCATCTCTACGAGGCCAAGATCCGCAACATGGGCAACGCCGGGCGCAACGGCGGCGAGTATTACACCCCGCGCCCGCTGATCCGCGCCATGGTGCGGGTGGTGCGGCCCAAAATCGGCGAGCGCGTCTACGATGGCGCCGCCGGCTCGGCGGGCTTTCTGTGCGAGTCGTTCGATTTCATGAAGGCCAAACCCGGCCTCACCACCAGGGAATTCTCCACGCTTCAGAGCCACACCTTCTACGGCAAGGAAAAGAAGTCGCTGGCCTACGTCATCGCGATCATGAACATGATCCTGCATGGCATCGATACGCCGAACATCGTCCACTCCAATACCCTCACCGAGAACCTCGCCGACATACAGGAAAAGGACCGCTTCGAGGTGGTGCTGGCCAATCCGCCTTTCGGCGGGAAGGAGCGCAAGGAAGTGCAGCAGAACTTCCCCATACGGACCGGCGAGACGGCGTTCCTCTTCCTCCAGCACTTCATCAAGATTCTGAAGGCGGGCGGGCGCGGCGGCGTGGTCATCAAGAATACTTTCCTCTCCAACACCGACAACGCTTCCGTGAGTTTGCGCAAGCTGCTGCTGGAAAGCTGCCACCTGCACACCGTGCTCGATTGCCCCGGCGGCACCTTCCAGGGCGCGGGCGTGAAGACCGTGGTGCTGTTCTTTGAGAAGGGCACCAAGACGCGCAAGGTCTGGTATTACCAGCTCGACCCCGGACGCAACCTCGGCAAGACCAACCCGCTGAACGACGCCGACCTCGCCGAGTTCGTTGCGTTGCAGGCGACGTGCGCCGATTCGCCCAAGTCCTGGACGGTGGACGCAAAGTCCATCGACCCGGCGACCTTCGACCTCTCCGTAAAGAACCCGAACGGCGGCGAGGTGGTGGTCCACCGCAGCCCCGAGGAGATCATGGACGAAATCGCCGCGCTGGATGCCGAGAGCGCGGCGGTGCTGGAAACCATTCGGGGGCTATTGTGAAGGCCAATGTTGCGTTTTTCGACGGCATCCGCGAACTGATCGCCGGGGCGCGCACCACCGTGGCGCGCGGTGTGGACCTGGTTCAAGTCCACACCAACTTCGAGATCGGCCGCCGCATCGTCCAGGAGGAGTTGCGAGGTAAGGACCGGGCCGCCTATGGAGAGCAGATCATCCGGACGCTGGCGGACCGGCTGACGGGAGAGTTCGGCCGAGGGTTCTCGCTCTCCAACCTTAAGTCCATGCGGCAGTTCTACTTACAGAACCAGGATCGAATTGGCCAGTCAGTGACTGGCCAATTTGAGACCCCGGCAATTGGCCAGACGCTGTCTGGCCAATTCAACGCTCCCTCAATTGGTCAGTCAGTGACTGACCAATTGGACGCTCCCCAGAAAAGCCAGTCACTGACTGGCCAATTGGCAATTTTCCAGTCATTGACTGGAAAATTGGAAACTCCTCCTCCCCGGCCCTTCACCCTGAGCTGGACTCATTACGTCTTCCTGCTCCGTATCGAGAACCCTAACGAGCGCAGTTTCTATGAGATAGAGGCCAGCGAGCAGAACTGGACGGTGCGTCAACTCAAGCGCCAGTTCGATTCCGGCCTGTACGAGCGCCTCGCCCTCAGCCGGGACAAAGAGGGTATTCGCAGGCTCGCCCGGGAAGGCCAGACCGTTGGACAGGCGAGCGACCTGCTGAAGGAACCCCTGGTTCTGGAGTTCCTCGGCCTGGATGAGCGCAGCCAATATTCCGAGTCCGACCTGGAGACCGCCATCATCGGCCAGATCGAGCGTTTCCTGCTGGAAATGGGCAAAGGCTTCCTCTTCGAGGCGCGGCAGAGGCGGTTCACCTTCGACGAAGACCACTTCTTCGTGGATCTGGTTTTCTACAACCGCCTGCTGCGCTGCTATGTGCTGATCGATCTGAAACTCGGCAAGGTCGCCCATCAGGACCTGGGGCAGATGCAGATGTACGTGAACTACTTCGATCGCTTCGTGAAAACCGCCGAGGAGAATTCCACCATCGGCATCGTGCTCTGCAAGCAGAAGAACAAGGCGCTGGTGGAAATCACCCTGCCCAAGGACGCCAACATCCACGCGCGGGAATATCAGCTCTACCTGCCCAGCAAAGACGAATTGCAGCAAAAGCTCATGGAGTGGATCGGGGCGCGGGGATGAAGGCGGGGTGGCAACTGCGGAAGTTGGGAGATGTCTGCCGGTTTGTCCGCGGACCATTTGGCGGCAGCCTAAAGAAGAGTGTGTTTGTCGCAGACGGATACGCAGTTTACGAGCAATCGCACGCAATCTACGAGCAGTTCGAGGAAATCCGATATTTCGTCGAAGACGACAAGTTCCGGGAGATGCAACGTTTCGAGATTCACTCGAATGACCTAATAATGAGTTGCTCAGGAACCATGGGAAAAGTCGCTATCGTGCCCGAAGGTATCCGGCGCGGGATCATCAACCAGGCATTGCTAAAGTTATCCCCAATGTTTACAGCACTTTTGACCCGGTAGACAAATACAAGTTATCGCCGTCTAGTGCTATCTCGTCACACTTCCTGAAATACTGGATGGACCGGGACCCGAGCCGGGGCCGCGTCCGGCGAAGATCAAAGTAAAACTGGCCGATGGCAAAGCGCGCACCATCCAGCATATGATGATGACCAGCTTCTGGCACCCCGACGGCACGCCGATGTCGGCGCAGCAGTTCCTGGAGATGCTATTCGGCAAACTGCCGGAGTTTTTCAAGGACGAAGCCGAGCTGCGCACCCTGTGGAGCGACCCCGACACGCGTGCCAGGCTGCTCGAAGGGCTGGCGGAGAAGGGTTTCGGCCGCCCGCAGATGGCCGAGATGCAGAAGATTATGCACGCCG
>JADGNT010000436.1 GCA_017883345.1 Candidatus Solibacter sp.
CGCAGTTGGGGCGGGCTGCCGCGGAAGCCGAAACGCAGCGTGCTGTTCCTTTCGGTGACGGCCGAGGAAGGCGGGTTGAAGGGCTCCGAATACTACGCCGCGCACCCGCTGGTTCCGGTGGCGAAGACCGCGGTGGATCTGAACTTCGACGCGCTTTACCCCTGGGGGCGGGCCGCCAACGTGGTGATCACCGGCGCCGAGCGCACCAACCTCTACCCGCTGGCGCAGCAGATTGCCCAGCGGCTCGACCTCGTGATCGCGCAGGACGCGCAGCCCGAAGCCGGGCACTACTTCCGCTCGGACCATTTCTCGCTGGCCCACGCCGGGATTCCGGCTTTCAGCATCGGCCACGCCACCGAGTTCCTCGGCAAGCCGGCCGGCTTCGGCGCGCAGGCCCACGAGGAGTACAACAGCAAGCATTACCATCAGCCATCGGACGAGTTCCAGAGCGATTGGGATTTCACCGCCCTGGGGCAGGCCGCCGAGTACGGCTTTCTGCTCGGCCAGGACATCGCCAACCAGGATAAGCTGCCGGACTGGCGGCCGGGGGACGCGTTCCACCGGTAGCGTAGCCTCTCCAGGCTGCCATGACCCCATTCGTGGGGGCATGTTTTCCTGAAGGATGTGATACGCTGGCAAATCAGAGGGACGAAGATGAAACGAAAAATTCTAGTAGTTGCGGTCGCCGCGCTGGCCGGATTGACCATGCTGGCGCAGGAGAAGAAGGAAGCCCCCAAAAAGACGGCCGCCATGAGCGGCATTCTGCATCCGGAGATGACGGTCGAAAACGGCACGTGGGATAAGCCTATGGCCACCATCGGGGTCAAGCCCGATCAGCCGTGGACCACGACTTCGATTGCCGCCGGCGTGGACAGCAAGCCGCAGCCCGGCAGCGCGGTCACCCGCGTGGGCGAAATCGTGGATTTCTCGTGCTACATCCAACTCGGCAAGCATGGCGAAAAGCATCGTGCCTGCGGGCAGAAATGCGTCAATAACGGCCAGCCCGTCGGCTTGCTCACCAAGGATGGCGCGCTCTACATGCTGATGCCGGAAGAGCACGATCCCAGGCGCGATGGCGGCGTGGACGCCAAGGCTTCCGCCGCCGAACATATGGGACACATCGTCACGGTCAACGGCACCGCGGCCAAGGTGGGCGGGTACAGCGCCATCTACGTGCAAGGGCTGACCAAGTAAGAAGACGGATGAGTTGGAAGTTCACTCGCATGCCGGGAAACCGCTTGCTAAAGCGCGCGGCTCTGACTGGAGCCGCGATGGGCCGATCGGAGCGGCGATCGTAAGAAGGTGTGAAAAGATTGGTTGGCAGGCGAAAGCGCCTGCCCCACCATAACGCCTGCCCCACAATGTGCACCAGGGTGGGACAGACGCTTTCGTCTGTCAACAGGGAGCGTTTTCTTAATTACGGGAAACGCACCACGGTGAAATTCTTCAGCGTCACCGTCTCGCCGGACTGCACCGTCCTCGCCTGGAAATCCACCGTGACGCCCGCCGTATAATCGTCCGTCGATTTCCCCACGCCCGCCGCAAAGGCGAGCGACGTGCCCCACGACTGGTGGCTCAACTGCGCGCCCGCTGCCGTCAAGGCGGCTTCCGCCCGGCCCGTGGCCTGCGCGTCCACCGCCGACGCGTTGCGCCCGAGCACCGTGGTTGCGCCCCAGTGCACTTCGAAACTGAAACCTCCCGCGGAGCCGGAATGGTCGAGGTCGAAGCGGATCTCCACACGGTCTCCCGGCGCCAAAAGAGCGGCCGGGATGTGGCACGTCCCAACGCTCGCCAGCGTGCTCGAATTGGTCGCCGCGCCGAGCCCGCTGCACAGCACCTGCGGATTCGGAAAGAGTTGCGGCGTGTCGCCGGCGCTCCCGGTCAGCCGGTAATTGGCCGCCAGGGTGTCCCCGGGCTGCGGCGCCGCCGCCGTCACAAACTGAATCTGGTTTCCGGACAGGGTGAAGTCCTGCCCTGGCTTCTGCAACATGCCGTTGCGATAAACCGTCAGGCTGGCCGCGGGATTCGGCTCGCCGGACAGCGTGAACGCGGTGTTGGCGCCATCCACCAACCCCGCCGGCGCGTCGCCATCCACAAAACCCGGCGGGGTGCCGCCGCACGGCCCCGACGTGCCATCCACGCGGACGCAATCCGTGGGGGCGCCCGTCACGGTCTCCATCGAGCCGCTGGAATTCACGAACGCCACTCGCCCCGCCGCATACCCGGGACCCTTCAGCGGGCGCGCGCCCAGGTCGCTGATCAAACCCACGACGTCGGCCTCCTGCACCGTGACGGTATCCGCCCCCACCGAGCCCGCGGTTGCGACCCTTACATCGCGCACCCGCAACGGCTGCACGCTGGATGGCACGGCCCAGGTCTCCTGAAACTGGACCCGTCCGTCGCTGTTGTAAACTACCGTGTAATAAGTGGCCGGTGTCGCGCTTGTAGTGGGCACCAGTTGCACTTGCAGGTTGCCGTTCACAACGGTAACGGTGGTGCTCTGCTGTTCGATCATCGAATGGTCGATCGCTTCAAAACTGCTCCAACTGATGGTCAATGTGCCGTTGAAACGCGTGCCGTCGGCTTTGTACAGCACGTCCTGAATCGTGGTGAGCGGCGGGGCGGCCAACGACGGCATAACCAGGCACACGGCCGCGAGAAACAAACGGGAAATCATCCTAATCCTCCGGAAAATACAAAACCCGCACCGGGACTGGTGCGGGTTCAGATGGGGAACTCCCCTACCGGCTTCACTTTAGCGCGCCGCCCCCCGCCCCAGACCCACGCCAAGCCTGGCCCAAAATGGCTAAGCAATAGCAAAAAAGGCACTTACAGCCCCCAGACTTTTTTTCGATTGCGTGTGACTGATAAAGGTTTCATCAGATTCGCGGCCGAAAAGGCTTGAGGGAGGAAGAGGAGCTTGAAAAAGGTATGAGCTACAATATTGGGTAGCAGATGCTGAAGCGATTCATCCTGTGGGACTTTCCACGTGCGAGCTGGCAGTACGATGTGATCGTCGCCGTCATCCTCGCGTTCATCTTTCTTACCCCGCGCGACTGGTTCCGCGATCAGCCCCGCATTCCGCACGCCAGCAGCATCGCCTTGCTGCCGTCGGAAAAAGGGATGTCGGTCTTCTTTGTCGATGCGCAGTTACTGGCGGGAACCGCCGAGAATCAGCGCGTCGCCAAGCTCACCGCGGTCTTGCGGTCCCGTATGAGCAGCCGGAGCCTGTCCGTCACCCGGGTCGAGCCGATTCTCGATTCGGAAGGCGAACTGCAAGGGTACATGGCGTTTGCACGCCAGTGAGCGTACTCCGTCTCAGTCCGCTCAGCGTCTTCGATTGAAGGAGTTGGTTTGGCCATGACCTGGTTTCGTACTTTGTTCGTTCCGATCGGCACACTGCTCTCTCTCGCGGCCGCGAGTTTTGGCGCGCCGCCCGCCGACCCAATGCTGGACGCGGTGCTGGCGCGTCTGGATCAGGTCTCGACCACCTTCAAGGGGCTCACCGCCGATATCCGCAAGATCGCGCACACCGACGTGGTGAACGCCGACGACGTCGACTCCGGCACAATTACGGTGAAACGCGTCAAGGCGCGCGATACCTGGATCCGCATCGATTTCACCAACCCCCGCCGGCAGAGTGTGAGCATAGGCGGCGGTAAAGCCCTGGTGTTTTATCCTCAAATCAACGAAGCCACCGAAGTGGATCTGGGCAAGAACCGCGGCCTGGTGGATCAATTCATGCTTCTCGGATTCGGCAGTAACTCCGCCGATCTCAGGAACGCCTATACAGTGACGTTGGGAGGGGCGGATTCCATCAATGGCGAAAAGACCACCCGCATCGTGTTGGTGCCGAAAGACCCGGAAGTCCTGGCACACGTCAAGAAATGCGAACTGTGGATTTCCGAAAAGGGGTGGACCGTACAGCAGAAGTTCCATACCGGCGGCGGAGACTACCAGCTTTCCACCTACACTCGTATGAACCCGAACCCGATTATTGCCGATAAGGACTTGAAGGTGGAACTTCCCAAGGGTGTGAAGCCCGGCAAATTGAAATAGGCATGGAGAAGACCAAGACCAGTTCGTATCGTTTGGAGTACCTGGATTGGGTGCGCGGCATCGGCGCCGTCATCATGCTCCAGGGTCACGTGTTCCACTCCTTCCTGCGGCCCGAACTCAAGACCACCGGGGCTTATACGTTGTCGCAGTTCGCGGGCGGAATGCCCCCGGCCCTCTTCCTATTTCTCACCGGCGTTACCCTGGCGTTCCTCATGGACAGCATCGAGCGCAAGGGCCTGGCGCCCGGCGAGCGCGTCATGCAATCGCTGCGCCGCGCCGGCTATCTTTTCTTCCTGGCTTTCGCCTTCCGCCTGCAACTCTGGGTCTTCGGTTCCCCCGCCCCCTGGCAGGGCCTGTTCAAGGTCGATGTGCTGAACTGCATGGGACTGGGGATCGCGCTGCTCTCCGTGATGGCCTTGTTCAAGACGGTGGAACGCATTCGCCTGTGCGCCGTACTCGGCCTGGCGATCGCCCTGCTCTCCCCGGTGATCTCCGAAATGGACTGGTCCGGCGTGCCGTGGATCGTCCGCAACTACATCATCCCCGACTACAATGGGTTCGGTATCTTCCCTTGGGCCGCCTACCTGGCCTTCGGCGTCAGCGCCGGCTCTGTGATTCGCGCCATCCCGCGCGACGCCACCGAACGCTGCATGCAGTGGGCCGCGCTGCTCGGCGGCGTGCTCATCCTGGTTTCCCAGTACATGGCCAATTCCTCGTTCACCATTTACGCCAAATCGGAGTTCTGGCTCAACAGTCCGGCGCAGGTGCTGACCAAGGTCGGCGTGCTGTGGCTCATGGTTTCCCTCGCCTTCCTGTGGACGCGCTACGGCGCGGGTGAGGGCTGGAGTTGGATCCGCCAGTTCGGCGTCACCTCCCTGCTGGTCTATTGGGTGCACATCGAACTGGTATACGGCCACGCCGCGTGGTTTTTCAAGGACAGCCTGACGGTTCCCGAGACCCTGTTCGCCGCCGTGGTGGTGATCCTGCTGATGCTGGCGATTTCCACCATGAAAACCCACCGCGAAAAGTGGCAGGCCGTGCTCTCTGGCTTAGGCTGGAGCTTCGCCCCCCGCCCCGATTCCGCCGCGGGGGACTAAG
>JADGNT010000437.1 GCA_017883345.1 Candidatus Solibacter sp.
TCTGTTCGGCTCGGGCAGTTTCAGTTGGTCGCCGTACAACCGCTGGATCTTCACCCCCAGCCTGTTGGTGACCAAGGGCAGCCACTCGCTGCACTTCGGCTTCGAGTACAACTACGAATCGAAGGGCAACGTGAACCCCGGCAACGCGTACGGCGTCTTCACCTTCGGCTCCGGTTTGACACAGCGCGCCACCGACCGCACCCTCACCCAGACCGACCAGTTCCTGGGAGTGGCCAGCCTGCTGCTCGGCATGCCGACCTCTGGCAGCATCGACAACAACACCAACTACTACATCAGCCGCCCCTATTTCGGCTGGTATGCGCAGGACGATTGGAAGGTCACCCCGCGCCTGACCGTCAACATCGGTCTGCGCTACGAATTCCAGCTTGCTTACCTGGAGCGCTACAACCGCATGGGTTCGATGTTCGACATCAACACCATCAACCCCAAGAGCGATCAGATCCTGGCGGTGTGGAAGGCCAACAAGACCGCCTACGATGCCACCAATCCGAAGTACCCGTATCCAACTCCGCCTCCGGCGCTGTACGGCGTCTGGCGGTTCGCCGGCGTGGATGGCATGCCGCGGCGCGCCCACTACACCGACTTCACCACGGGGGCTCCGCGTATCGGCTTCGCCTACCGCCTCAATGACAAGACCGTGGTCCGCGGTGGTTTCGGCACGTTCTATCAATCCGACACCGCCAACAACAACACGCAGACCGGCTTCAGCCAGTCCACCGGCTACACCAGTTCGTTCAACGTGAACGGTTCGCCCTTTCCCTCGGCCTGCTTCAACGACCTCAACGGGTACTCCGGCGGGGGCTGCCAGAGCGGCCCGCCCACCGGCCCCTACTCGCTGGTCAATCCCTTCCCCAAGGGTATGACCACTGCCGCGGGCACCGCCGACGGGCTGCTGGCCAACCTCGGCCAGGGCTCCACCAGCACCCCGCTGCACTATAAGACGCCGCGCACCTATCAGTACTCGCTCGGCATCCAGCGGCAGTTGCCCCACGAGATGCTGCTCGATGTCTCCTTCGCGGGCAACTGGGCGATGTACGATCGCGACACCCAGAACCTCGGCTTCCCCCAAAACGCCGCGGGATACGCCGCACAGCAGACGGCCATGAACGATCCTACGTTCTACACTCGCAGCGTGCCCAATCCCTTCATCGGCAACCTGCCCTCCACGGTAGCGCGCAGCACTGCCCCCACGATTCAGGCCGTTTCGCTGATGGATTATTACGCGCTATGGAGCACCGGCACGTCCGGTACGCAGAATGGCTACACGCAGGCCGACGTGGCGGACCGCAACTTCCGCTCCGATGGCTTCCAGGTCCGCTTCGAGAAACGCGCCAGGAGCGACAAGGCCGGTGTGCTGACGTGGGTAACCTCCTACACCTGGAGCAAGCAGTATTCCAGCACCTGCTGCCTGGGCCAGAGCTATGCGTACAACCAGGGCGCGGTGCTGCAGCTCAGCCCCAACGGCTCGACTGGTACCCTGGCCTTGTACGATTACAAGGACAAGAATGCCAATCTGGTCTACGCGCCGGATTCGGCCAACAAGTACCACGAACTCGCCTTCAGCGGCGTGTGGGATCTGCCCATCGGCAAGGGCAAGCACTTCGGCGGCAGTGTGAACGGCGTCGCCGACAAGATCGTCAGCGGCTGGCGCGCCGACTGGATCTTTACCTTCATCCAGGGCAACCTGATCGGTCTCCCCGGCGGCATCAACTTCTGCGGCGACTACGTGCACTACAAGGATCCGGCCACTGGCGCATTCGTCAAGAACGAAGACCACTGGTACAACAACAATCCTGCGTGCTACGCCAACCTCCCGACCAACGCGATCAACCAGCAGTTGCCTCCGCGGTTCTCCAATGTCATGAATCCGGCGGCGCCGCAGGCCAACGTCGCGGTGGTCAAGGACACAAAATGGGCGGAAAGGTATACCCTCCAGTTCCGCGCCGAGTCCTTCAACGTTTCCAACACCGTGATTCGCGGAGGCCCGATCTCCGGCACCTTCAGCAACGCCAGCTTCGGACAACTGCCCAAGAGCCAGAACAACTTCCCGCGCCTGGTGCAGTTGGCGTTGAAGCTGTTCTTCTAGCCGGGAGCATGATTCTGACCTCGCTCAATGGCTGGTCCCCCGTTTTGGGGGGCCGGCCACTTTTCCGGTTAGCGTTCGTTCTGCCCGCCTACGGGAGCCAGGTTGCTCGTCGCTTTCTGCGGATGAAATGGTCAAATCGCGCCCCTGTGCGCACAGGAGATTTTATTCAAAATGCTCAAACTTAACCGACACATCATCATCGGACTTTGTCTTATGTTCGTGGCCGCCCATTGCCTTCCGGCCCAGAATGCCTCCGCCGAGCTTTTCGGCGGCTACTCGTATACCAAGGCAAATCCGCTGGTCCTGCTCCCCAAACAGAATATGCATGGGTGGGTAGGCTCGGCCGCGGCCTATGCCAACCGCTGGATTGGCGCTGGATTGGAAGTTGCCGGCCAGTTCGGCACCTTGCCGCCGCCCCCCGGCGTCACGGCCCCCAACTTGACCTTTAAGGAATACAGCTACATGGCCGGTCCGCAGTTCCGCTTCATCAAAACCGACAGGGTGCAGGTTGCCGGCAAACTCCTGCTCGGTGGTGTCTTCGGACAGGTCAACCTCGATGCGCAGACCAACGCCGCTGCCGCCGCCCAGTTGTCCGCCGCCGGCTATACCGGTTTCAACCAGACCAAATTCGCCATGCTGGTTGCGGTGCCGGTGGATGTCGGCGTTACCAAACTGATCGGCATCCGCGTGGAACCCGGTCTCTACCTCACCGATTTCAGCAAGACCAAGCAGAGCAATTTCCGCCTCAGCGTGGGCCCCGTCTTCCGCTTCGGCGGCAAGTAAGTCCGTTCCGTTTTGCGCGCCGGTTTCCTCCGCGGGACCGGCGCGTTCCTACTGCCATGACCGCGAGATTCGGTGCTACCGCAAACCCGCTCGCTAACGGGGTGCCCCCTGGGCCGGGCTCTGATCCGAGCCCCGACGGGGTGCCCTCTGGGCCTGGAGGGGTTGCTCTCCACAGCACAACATCACCCGGTCAAAGACCTACTGCTTCCCGCCCGCCTCCAACTCCTCCGCCGTGCAGTTGAATTCCTTCAGCGCCGTCTGCTTCATCGTCTCCGCCAGATCCGGCCGCCCCGTCTCCAGCCGCAAGCGGATCGTCCCCGCCGATGCCGCACACAGGTGCCGATGCACGATGTCGCACGCCGGATTCAACGCCGTGTTCCCTTGCACCGGCATGGTCGCGCACCCCAAGCGGTCCAGCCCTCCCTGGTAAAGCCGCAGCAGCTCGTTGCGCAGCCCGCTATCGGTGGTCACCAGAACCCCTTCCATCAACGCCGCCGCGGCCTCGTCGGCGCGTCCCTGGTCCAGCAGGATGGCCGCGATCTGGTGGTGAATCTCCGTGTTCCCGGGCTCCATGCGCCGCCCTTCCACGGCCGCCCCGAGCGCCTGTCCGCCATCCCCCAGCCTCCGCTGCACCTCCGAGATGCGTAGCGCCAGGTCGGCGAACCGCGCCAGGTCGCCCGCACCCTTCGTCTGCGCCGTCGCGATCGCCCGGCTGCGCAGCAGCAACTCCAGTGCCCGCCGGTACGCCGCATCGCTCCCCGCCGCATCGCTCCCCGCCGCGCCGCTCTGCCGCAAACTCTCGCCCCGCTCCGCGTAATAACCCCCGGTGCGCCGGTAGCTGTCCGCATTGCTCCGCGAGTCCGGCAGGGCGCTGAGCGGTACCAACCCCTTTTCCGCCTCCTCGATCACACGGTCGATATTGGCGCGACCCGGGTCGGCCTCATGCAGCGCGTAGGCCAGCAGCTTGTGCGATTTGAAACTCCCCGGCGACGCCTCTACCGCCGCTTTCCCCACCGCAAGATCGTCCTGCCAATCGAGATTCCGCGCCCACGTCCGCGCCGCGCAGGCCACTACGATCAGCCCCAGCAGCGCCGGCGCCAACCGCGCATCGCCCACCCGCTTCCCGGCCGCGCCCACCGCGGCCACTACGCCCGCCGCAAAGGCGATGGCCGGCAGATACAGAAAGCGCTCCGCCATGATGGTGCCGATCGGGAACAACAGGTTCGAGGTCGGCAAAAATACCAGCACCGCCGCGCCCGCCAGGTATAGCGCCGTGCGGTTGCCGCGCCAGAGCAGCACCCCTGCCGCCAGCGCCGCCGCTAGCGCCATCCACGCCAGCCAATCCGCCGCACTGCCCCCCGCCAGCGGAATCTGCGCCCACGAATAGTCGCAGGAGAGCCGTGCCGGCCAGAAAAGCAGCGCCACGTACTTGCCCATCACTTTCAACGCCGTCAGCCTGCCGGTCACCCATCCGGCCCCCACGATCGGGTTGTCGTAAAAAGGAAAAGTCGTCGCCGTCGAGGACCACAGCACGGCGGCCCGCTGATAGAGCATCGCCTGAATCGGGATCAGCATGGCGATCGATCCCCGTACCAGCCCCAGCGCCTGCCGCCTCTCTTTCCACCAGATGGCCTCGTACAGCACGATCACGGGCAGCACCGTCACCGCCGATTCCTTGGAAAACACGCCAACCGCGGTGGTCGCGGAAAGCGCGCCGAGGTACGCCCAGCGCCGCCAGCCGGACGATTCCGTGCTCTTCCGATAGAGCAGCCAGCCGCCCAGCACCGCCATCCCCGCCAGCAGGTCCGCCCGGCCCACCATGTTGGTCACCGATTCGGTCAGCACCGGGTGCACCGCCCAAAGCGCGGCCGTCCAGGCGGCCGGGCGCCAGCCCGCCAGGCGCAGCCCCAGCGCGTAAACCAGCAGCACGTTGGCGGCGTGCATCAGGAAGTTGATCCAGTGGTAGCCGGCCGGATGGTCGCCATTGCCCAGAATCGCGTAATTGAACAGGTAGGACAGGGTGGTGAGCGGCCGGAACAGCCCGCTCTCCCCGTAGGGCCACCAGTAGGTGTGCCCGAAAATCAGATCGAGGTTTTCCGCCGTGGCCGCGTGGACGCGTGCATCCTGCAGGATCAACCCGCGATTGTCCATCGCGAATCCGGCGCCGAAAGAGTTGGAATAGGCCGCCAGCGTCAGCAGGCAAAGTCCCAGCGCCACCAGCAGATGGCGCCGCCGCATAGTCATATCGCCCAGCCCGCGC
>JADGNT010000438.1 GCA_017883345.1 Candidatus Solibacter sp.
CAACGTCACCGCCGCGCAGTATTCGCCCGACGGCAAGTGGATCTCCTTTTCGCGGCAGGACAAACTGCTGCGGGCGCATGTGTGGGTGAAGGAACTGGCCAGCGGCCAGGAGCACATGATCGGCGGCGAGGATTTCCTGCAATCGAGCGGCGCGCGCTGGACGCCCGATGGCAAGAAGCTGCTGCTGATCGGCGGCGCCGGCGCGCCGGCCATGGCCGCGTTGAACCGCACTGTCACCCAGCTTTACGCGGTCGCCCTGCAGCCCGCGGAGAAAGCGCCCGACACCAACGAGATCAATAGCGAAGAGCAGGCCATGGCCGCCGGCAACGATACCGCCGCCGGCCGCGGTGGGCGTGGCGCGGGAGCGGCCGCAGCCCCGGTGCAGGTGAAGATCGTGTGGGACGGCCTCGACCGGCGCATCACGCAGCTCACCCGCATGCCGGGCTCGGTGTCCTATGTGGTGCCGGCGCCGGATAGCCGCACCTACCTGTTTTCCGCGCAGGGCGGCGGGACCGACGATGCCACCGGAGCCGGTGGCGGACCCGGAATGTACACCATCAACGAGGATGGCACGCGGCTGACGCGCCTCAATACCACCGTGGCCGACGCCTCTGGCGCCGGTCGCGGACGTGGCGGACGCGGCGGATTCGGCGGCGGCGCCGAGCCCCAATGGAGCCGCGACAGCCGCGGCATTTACTTCCTGCAGGGCGGCGGCATCTACACGCTCGCCGTGGCCAGCGGCTCCGCGCCCGATACGGCGGCGGCTGCCACTGCCGGCCGCGGCGGTCGCGGCGGTCGCGGCGGTACAACCGCCACCGCGGCCCCTTCCACCGACACGGCATCCACCGGCGCGGCCCCGCGGCGCATCCCCTTCTCCGTGAAGATGGAGATCGATATCCCCGCCGAACACCGCCAGGTTTTCGAAGAAGCCTGGCGCGTCATGAAGAACCGTTTCTACGATCCCAAAATGCACGGCGTGAATTGGGCCGCGGCCAAGGACAAGTACGAGGCCATGCTGCCGCACGTCGCCGATAGCGAGGAACTGCACAACCTGATCATGGAAATGATCGGCGATATGAACGCCTCGCACACCGGCATCACCGGCGGCAGCCGCCTGCCCACCCAGGGCGCCCCCGAGGAACGCATCGCCACGCGCTACCCCGGCTTCGACCTGGAGCCCGATGCCAGCGGTTTCTACAAGGTCGGCTACATCTACCGCAAGGGTCCGGCGGATCACGATTACGTCAAGATCGCCCCCGGCAACTTCATCCTGTCGGTCAACGGGAAGGAACTGAAGACCAGCGAGAACTACTGGAAGCTCTTCAATATTCTGCCGGGCCGCAAGTTCGAGTTCCTGGTGAATTCCAAACCCGCCACCGATGGCGCCTGGACCATCGATCTGGAACCGCTCACCGGCGCCGCCATGAGCAACCTGCAATACGAGCGCTGGGTGGAAGACCGCAAGCAGATGGTCTCCAAACTGACCAACGGCGAAATCGGCTATCTGCACATCAAGGCGATGGACGCGCCCTCGCTCGCCAAGTTCCAGCGCGACCTGCTGGAGAACCAGGACAAGAAGGCGCTGATCATCGACCAGCGCTTCAACGGAGGCGGCGGCATCGATCAGGAGTTGCTGCAGATCCTCAACCAGCGCAAAGCCTACCAGGTGACGCGCGGGCGCGATTCGCTGGACGTGAAGCGCCCGGGTTCCACGTTCTTCGGCCCCATGGTGGTGCTGCAAAACGAGCGCTCCGCCAGCGACGCCGAGATGTTTCCGGATGGCTTCCGCGCGCTCGGGCTGGGCAAACTGGTCGGCGTGCCGACCTCGGGGCAGGTGATCGGTACCGGTTCGTTCACGCTGCTGGATGGTTCGGCGATCCGCACCCCCGGCGCCGGCGTGTTCACCGCCTCGGGCGAAAACATGGAAAACTACGGCGTGCCTCCCGACGTGCTCGTGGACAACACGCCCGCCGATTTCCTGGGCGGCCACGATCGCCAAATCGAGAAAGCGATCGAGACGTTGAGGGCGCAGAAGTAGGACAGACGATCGCCTTTTGTCGTCTGTCATCTTGCCTTTTGTTGACGAAGAGAGACAGACCACATAAGGCGATGGTCTGTCCTACCGGCACCGATTCCCCCGCACTGTATTCCAGCCAGGGTCAATGCCGGGGGCGCCGCCGATGCAGCGGCGGTCCATTTGATATCCCGTGATTTCGTTCTCCTCGATCCGGTTGCCGCGCGCCGGCGCGGGGCGTTCCGCGCCCCTGCCTAAATAGATCCCGCTAGAGAACAGATCCGGCTCGCCCGCCGTATAATCGCAGCCGCAGTGCGCGGTATTCAGATTCAGCAGCCGATTGCGCAGGATCACGTTTCTCTCGCCGATCACGAAGATGCCGCCGTATTTCACGCCGTCCAGCAGATTCTCTTCGATCCGCACGTTGCGCGACTCCATGTCGGGATTGGTATTGTTCATGACGATGCCGTACCCGGCGACGTCCAGGCAGACATTGCGGCTCACCTCGCCATCGTGAAACCCATCCAGGTCGATGCATTTGCCGTCGATCCCGGAGAACTGGTTGCGCGCGTAAATCGAGCGGTCCACATTGCCCGCCGTGTCCACGCCCACCGGGATGGCGCGCCCCTCCACGTCCACCGCTTCCTCGGGAAAGCCGATGCGGGTTCCGGTATTGCCTTCCACCCGCACCTGGGTCGCGTGGCCTACCTGGATCGCGTCGCGGCCGATGGTATCGAAGCGATTCTCGGCGAAGACGCCGCGGGCGTTGCGCGGCGAGGTGTAGAGCGAGTGGGTCCAGATGCCGTTGCCCCGAATGTTGCGCAACTCGCAGCGCGTGACGCGGAAATCGCTGGTGCCCTCTTCCAGCAGGATGCCGCCCGTCGTATTGTTGCGGCCCGCCGGGTTGCGCGAGCCGCTATCGGCCACCCGTACGCCATCGATCGCGATGTGCCGCGAGCGGCTCACCAGCACGGCAAACCCCGCGATTTCCCGGAAGCGCACATTCCGGATGGTGAGATGCCCAACGCCCTCCGCCAGCACGCCGTTGCCTGGGGTGAAGCGCGCGAACGGCACGTCGTAACCCGGCAGTCCCATGCGCGTTTCCAGCTTTTCGCGATTGCCGTCCACGGCGAAATCGCGCAAGAGCACATGATTGCCGCGCACCACGATCAGCGCGCGGCCGTGGAAATCCGCCGCCGCGCGCAGCACCGAACCCGAGGCCGCGCCGCGCACTTCCGCGCCATCCTCCAGCACCATCTCGGCGTGGACTTCGACCGTGCCCGGCGCCAGTTGCACGCTCCGGCCGCCGGGCAGGTTTGTCCAACTGGCCGCCAGCAGAAACATGGCGGCGATCGCCACCAGACCGGCCGCCAGAACCCACCTCAACTACGCCACCTCGATCTCTAGCGGTGCGAACGTCCGCTTGCCCAGGCTGACCAGCACTTCGTGCGGCCCTGGGACGATCCCCGCCGGCAACCGGAAATTGAATTCGTGGCGCTGCGAGATCGGGTCCGCGCAAAAGCTCTCGATTTCGAGCACAGCCTGCCCTTCGATGGTGGCGTGGAACTGCGTCGCGTCGGACACTTCGTGCATGGTGACCTTCACCGAGCCCGTGACGATGCGCGTTCCGGAAAGAATGTTGATGCCGTCGGCAATGGTGGTGACGCGCGGCACGGAGGGGCCGGCGGGCATGATCCGCACCCACGCCGGCTCCGCCACCGGCTGGCCCAGCCACACCATTTCCACCGGCACCATGCCGGTACGCAAGCCTTCGGGCAGCGCGACATTGACCTGCGCGATACCGTCTTTTTCCGGCTCACCGATGTAGATCAGGCGGCACGCTAGAGTGTCGGCGGTGACGGTCATGTGGTTCAGGTCGGCTTCATCCGGCAGCCCTTCCACCCACAGAGAGAGCGCCGCCAGCGGCCCGCGCACCGGCGCCACGGCTTCTCCGGTCAGCGCGTTGCTGATCCTGCGGATGACCGCCGCGCGCGGCACCCGCCGTCCGGGCAAGGACGCGGTCCAGCCCGCCGGACGCTTGCGGCACGTGATCCACATGTACTGCGTCCAGATCTGCTCCACCACCAGCAACTGCATGTCCTCGTCGCGCGCAAACTGGGTGATCTCATCCTCCGTGATGCGCACGCCGCTCCAGGTGTCGTACTGTTTGGCGTGCGGCGGCAGCCCGTTCAATTGGCAGCGCAGGATGCCGCCGGTCTTCAGCACGCGCCTGGCCTCGCGCAGGTAGTTGAAAACCACTTCGCGGCTGGGGATGTGCTGGAAGACCGCGTAGGAATAGACGAAGTCGAACTTTTCATCGGGGAACATGGCCAGGTCCGAACCCGAGCTGTGACGCGGGTGCGCGTTGGGCGTGTCGCGCAGCCGTTCCTCGGCCAGGCGGATCATTTCGTCGGAGACGTCCACCCCGTGGATCTCGCCGAAGTTGCGGCTCAGCGGCCGCATCAGGCGTCCCGGGCCGCAGCCGATTTCGAGCGCCGCATCCTTGCCGCGCACGCGTTTCAGGTCCCATTCCAGGCCCTTCACAATGTCGCTGGCGGTGGAGAAAAACTCCTCGTCGTCCTGCTCCCGGCGGCCGAAAGCGACGTAATAGTAAGCGTCTTCGCCGGCGCGCTCATTCCAGTCGGCGCGCATGCGCTCTAATACTTTAGGATCTTCCATCGTGGCAGTTGTTATTCTAACGTTTATGTCTCTTGCATTTCGCAACGTCACCAGCGCGCCGCTGGAGAATTTGGACGTGGTCGCGCCGGACGGAACCGTGGTCGGCATCATCGGCGAGAACGGCTCCGGCAAAAGCCGCCTGTTACGGCTCGCCGCCGGACTGGAAACTCCCACGTCGGGCTCCATCCAAGCCTCTGGCGACGTCCGCTTGCTGGGCCCGGACGATGCGCTGAATCTCGCGCCCGCGCCGGTCCTGCTCATCGACCGCACCTTCGGCCACCAGGACCTGGTCGTGCGTGAGCGCGCCGCCGTAGCGCTCGACCGCATCCGCCGCGCCGGAGCCACCACGCTGGTGGTGTCGCACGAAGAGGAACTCATTCGCCGGCTCGCCGACGAAGTCTGGTGGCTGCACCAGGGCAAACTGGCCGGCCGCGGCGATCCCGAGGAAATGCTGGC
>JADGNT010000439.1 GCA_017883345.1 Candidatus Solibacter sp.
CGCACGGCGGTGTCAGCCCTGCGCGAGCCAGCGCTTGCGGTTGGTGTGGGCCATCACGAACAACACCGCGAAACCGGAAATCAGGCCGACCGACGCGCCCAGGCCGAGGTATTCCGGATGGAAGGGGCCGACTCGCAGAGTGATCGCCACATTGATCGTTAGGGGGACGAAGGCCGCGATCACCGGCGGCCAGGGACGGTCCAGGGCAAACAGCGAGCGCGCCAGAATTTCGATCAGGCTCCAGCCGATCAGGCTGGGTCCCAGCGCCAGGAACGCCGCAGCCACCAGCCGGGTGGAATTCGCCGTGAAACTGCCGTGCTGGAAGAGCAGCGCGATGGCCTGCTGGCGGAAGATCAGGGCGAAACCGCATCCGAATACCGCCACCAGGGCGGCCAGCGCGATTGTCTTATCGATCAGGCGGAGCGCTTCGCGCAGGCGGAAGAGGCTGCGCAGGCGGGCGATTTCCGGCAGCAGGGAATTCGAAATCGGTTGGACCAGCAGAGCCAGCGGCACCGCGACGCCGCGCATGCAATAATCCATCGCCGCGGCCATTCCCGGACCGGTGTGGGTGGCATAGGCGCGGGTGAAGGTAATATTGAGGCCGATGCCCGCGGCATAGACCACAAAGAACGCGGGCTTCATCAGAATCTCGCGCCAGCGCACCTGGCAGGGGGGAAGAGCTTTGGTGTCCAGGCCGGAACGCGCCGCGAAATAGACGATGGCCAGTTGCGCAAGGGCGCCGGCGGTATAGCCGATGGCGAAGGCGTAGACGCCGACGAACTTCCACAGGCAGAGCGCGGCCGCGATGGTGAAGACATTGAGCGCGGCCTGGTAGAACGCCGCCGGGCCAAAGCGCCGGTGGGTGTACAGCATGGCGCAGTGGACCGCGGCCACGCCGCCGGAGAGCGTGGAGAGCGCCAGAATCCGCAGGATATTGACCGAAGTGCCGTAGTATTGCGGATCGAGGCCCGGCGCCAGAACGCGCATGAGCCAGGGCGCGGCCAGCATCACGCTCAACGAAATCAGCGAAAAGACCCAGACGAAAGCGCGCGTCAGCTTGAGAAACAGGGCGGTGCGCTCCGCGCCCTGGGCGGCCGTGAGCAGGGGGACAAAAGCGAAGATGATGCTGTTGATCAGCACCGAATTGAACATGTCCAGCGGGCCCATGGCCACGGCCAGCGAATCGGCATAGCTGTGCGTGCCCAGCAGGTACGCGATCAGTGCCACGCGGCCGACACCCAGCACGTTGCCGGTCAGGACGCCGGCGACAATCGTCAGGCCGCCGCGCAGCAGTGGGCTATCCACCGCGCGGGTGCTCACGCGTGCCGCGTTGACGGCCGCCGATGATTCCGTGGAATTCAGTCCAGACCTCAAAGCAGCGGCCGCGCTTCCCGCCGGCGCGGCCGCCTTCGCTCGCCGTCTACGCCGCTGGTGCGCCCGCGGCGCGGGCCGCCGCGAGTGCGGTTTCGTAGTTCGGGAAATCGGCTACTTCCTTGACATACTCGACATGACGAATCCGGTTGTCCGCATCCAGCACGAAAATCGCCCTGCTTTCAATGCGCAATTCCTTGATCAGCGTTCCGTAATTAGAGCCGAAGGACCCATCTTTGTGGTCGGAGAGCATCTTCACTTTATCCACCGCGAAGGCGGTGGACCAGCGCTTCTGGGCGAACGGCAGGTCCATGCTGACCGTGATGATGTCCACACCCGGCAGGTTGGCCGCTGCCTCGTTGAAGTGCTTGGTCTGCGCGTCGCAAACCGGCGTATCGAGCGACGGAATCACGCTGACGATGCGCACCCGGTTGCCGGTGTCCTTCAGGGTGACGGGCTTGAGCCCCAGGTCCACCACGTTGAAATCCGGCGCGGCATCGCCCACCTTTAGTTCGGGTCCCACTAGCGTCATGGGTTTCCCCTTCATTGTGGTTGCTCCTGCTCTTTCCATAATTTCTCCTTATGTTGTGAGTGAATTTACTATTGTATCAACTCGGCGAACTTAGCCGGGTCGCACACAGGCAACTGGCAGGTGTAGTTACGGCAAACGTAAGCGCTCGCACGTCCCTCCAGCGGGTTCATGGACGCTATGGAGGGGATGCCGGCGGCGAGCGCTTGCCGCGTCTCCGGCGAATCCACCAGCAGCACCACGCGGCTGGGCACAAAGCGGGTATGCAGCGCGCGCAGCAGCGCCCGCATTTCCACGGAATCGCGGCGGCCGGCCAGGATGATCTCGCGCGGCTCGCCGAGCAGGAACTCGCAGGCCGTCAGCATCTGCGGAATCGCCACCGGCGCCACCGCAAGCCGGCTGGCGAAGGCGGCTAGGGTTCGCTCCGCCGACTCGCGGAACGCGGCGCGATTGGTCATCCGCGCCAGGCGCACCAGATTCATCACGGCCACCGAGTTGCCCGAAGGCTCGGCGCCATCGTAATCTTCCTTCACGCGCAGCACCAGCCGGTGGTCGTCCGCCGCGGAGCTAAAGAACGCGCCCGATGCGGTATCCTCGAACAGCTCCTGCTGCTTTTCGGTAAGCCGCACGGCCAGTTCCAGGTGGCGCCGGTCGAATTGGGCTTCGTAGAGATCGAGCAGCCCCTGGACGAACATGGCGTAGTCGTCCAGAAAGCCGGGGATCGCCGCGCCGCCCTCGCGATAGCGCCGCAGCAGTCTGCCGCTGGGGGCATCGTACAGGTGGCCGATGACGAACTCGGCGGCGCGCCGCGCGGCCTCGGCGTAGCGGGCGGCATTGTGGGCGCCATCGAGCACCGCCCCGCCTTTGGCGAAGGCCGAGATCATGAGGCCGTTCCAGGCGGTGAGGATCTTGTCGTCCAGCAGTGGGCGCACGCGTTGGGCGCGGGCCGCCATGAGAAGGCTGCAAGCGCGATCGAGCGCGGTCTGGACTTCGCCGGGCGGCTGGCTGAAATGGCGCGCCGTCTCCTCCACGGTGTGCGCCTGGTAAAGAATGTTCTTGCCGGTGAACTCGCCGTGCGGATCGCTTTCCACGTTGGAGCCCTGGCGGACGCCGTAGCGGTAGCAGAACCAGCCGGCCGCCGGCTGGCTCAGCAGGGCGTGAATCTCTTCCAGGCTCCAGATGTAAAACGCGCCTTCGCCCTTCAGGCCGGGGTGGTCGGGCGCGATCGCGCTATCGGCGTCTTCGGCCGAGTAGAAGCCGCCGCCGGCATCGGTCATGTCGCGCAGCACGTAATCGAAGACGCGGCGGGCGGCCTCGGCGTACTGGCGGTCGCCGGTCGCCTGGAAGGCCTCCAGGTAGGAGATGGCGATCTGCGCCTGGTCGTAGAGCATTTTCTCGAAGTGGGGAACGAACCAGCGGTCGTCCACGGAGTAGCGATGGAATCCGCCGCCGAGCTGATCGTTCATGCCGCCGCGGGCCATCTCGCGCAGGGTGAGCAGCACCATGTCGAGAGCTTGCTGGTTTTTGGTGCGCGCGTAGTAGCGCAGCAGGAAATGGTGCACCGAGACGCGCGGGAACTTGGGCGCTCCGCCGAAGCCGCCCAGGCGCGAATCGAAGCTGTGGCGGAAGGTGGAGAAGGCGCTTTCCATCGTGCCCGGCTCGAAGGCCGCGCCAGAGCGCGTGGGCGCCACCTCCACTTGCTTTTTGAGCTGCTCCACCACGGTACGCGCGGATTCCTCGATCTTCTCGCGATCGCTCTCCCACGCCTGCGCGATCTGGGTCAGGAGGGAACCGAACCCCGGATGCCCCCAGCGATTCTCCGGCGGGAAGTAGGTGCCGCCGAAAAACGGCTTAAGCTCCGGCGTCAGCCAGACCGACATCGGCCAGCCGCCGCTGCCGGTGGTGGCCTGGACGAACGTCATGTAGATGCGGTCCACGTCGGGGCGCTCTTCGCGGTCCACCTTGATGGCCACGTAATCGCGGTTCATGAGCGCCGCGATCGCTTCGTTCTCGAAACTTTCGCGCTCCATGACGTGGCACCAATGGCAAGTGGAGTAGCCGATGGAAAGGAAGATGGGTTTGTTCTCCAGACGCGCCTTTTCGAAGGCCTCTTCGCCCCAGGCGTACCAATCCACCGGGTTGTGCGCGTGTTGCAGCAGATAGGGACTCTTCTCTTGTGCCAGCCGGTTGGTATGCATGATTGAAATCCGGCGCCGGCGCGTGCCGCGGCGCGTGGAAGGGACCCCTCGGTATCATCGTACCAGCCCGCTGCGGGAGGTCGCGCGCGCCGGCCGGGCGGGGAGCGGCATCGGAATCAAAATAGGCGCTCGGCCGGACCTCGCCGCTGAATTGCCGGCGCGATGGCGACTACGCGCGGGGAATCCGGCCCGGGCCGGCTTGCGGGGGCACTTCTGCGGGGACGAACCAGCCAGGTGGAAGCGTAAACGCTACGGCCTTGATCGCGGTTAATGATCGCGCTCACCCGCGGCCGCGCGGCATCAGTTCCGGCCGGCCTGCGTGTGCAGCCCCGTGTCAGGCCGTCGCGGACATTACAGCTTGAACCAGTAGACGGGGGCACATGCGGCGAGGGCCGCGACGGCTTGCAGCGCGAGCACGCGCAACGCCTGTCCTGGAGCCCGCGGGAGCCATTTCAGCGCGAAGTACGCCACTACTGGTAGCTGTCCAGCCATGAGAAGTTGCCAGAGATGAGCCGCGGTTCCCTCGTCGGCTTCATGCACGACGCCGAATATCGCAACGTGACCCAGCACCAAAGCCAGGGCGGCTACGGACATTGCGATTGGAAGCAAGGCGCTCGGCTGCTTCATGAGTGAGACGGTCATCAGAACCTCCGCGGCCAGTGGCCTAAGAAAAGCGTAATGACAAGTACTTTGCATGGTAAAGCCACAACGGCTTTTTGTCAATAGCCTGGTCTGCACAGCCGCCGAAGCGTCCAGGCTCTCGCGGCCATCGGCCGGAGATACTCCTGTGCCGTCGCCTGGCGTCCATCGACAGCCGTTTCGTGCAACGTGTGCCCCGTCGGATCGGGGCAGTAAAACGGCGTTACCGGAAACTGGCGAGGGCCACTTGAGCGAGAAGTCGTCAACCCTTCCTTCTGCCCGATGTCCCGTCGATGGACAAACTCTTCAGATGGCGCGGCTTCGGCAAACAAACCAAACGAAATCGATGGTGGTGAGGCGGTGGTGGCGATTCCGGCCAGGCTGACCGAGCCACTAGCCCCGAACAG
>JADGNT010000440.1 GCA_017883345.1 Candidatus Solibacter sp.
CGCCCCACTTCCAGTTGCGGATTTCTGGCATATCTTCGCCGTTGGCGTCGATGTATTGCTTGTGCTCGATCAGCTTGTCCTTGAGCTGCTGCTTCAGGTAGATGCCCTTCTCGCCGGTACGCGGCAGGCGGTCGATGGCGTCCATCACCAGGTGGAAGCGGTCCAGCTCGTTCAGCACCGTCATGTCGAAGGGCGTGGTGATGGTGCCCTCTTCCTTGTAGCCGCGCACGTGGATGTTGTCGTGGTTGGTGCGGCGGTAGGTCAGCCGGTGGATCAACCACGGGTAGGCATGGAAGGCGAAGATGACCGGCTTATCCTTGGTGAAAATCTCGTCGAAATCCATTTCGCTCAACCCGTGAGGGTGCTCGGTTTGCGGCTGCAGCTTCATGAGGTCGACGACGTTGACCACCCGGATTTTCAGTTCGGGCAGATGCTCGCGCAGAATGGAGACGGCGGCGAGCGTCTCCAGCGTGGGCACGTCGCCACAGCAGGCCATGACCACGTCGGGCGCAAGTTCCTGATCGTTGCTGGCCCACTGCCAGATGCCGATGCCCTCGGTGCAGTGCTTGACCGCGGCGTCCATTGTCAGCCACTCGGGCGCCGGGTGTTTGCCCGCGATCACGACGTTTACGTAATGCCGGCTGCGCAGGCAGTGGTCCATCACACTCAGCAGGCAGTTTGCATCCGGCGGAAGGTAAACCCGCACCACCTCGGCTTTCTTATTCACGACGTGGTCGATGAAACCCGGATCCTGGTGCGTGAAGCCGTTGTGATCCTGGCGCCAGACATGCGAGGCCAGCAGGTAGTTTAACGAGGCGATCTTCCGCCGCCACGGCAGGTGCGACGTGACCTTGAGCCACTTGGCGTGCTGGTTAAACATCGAATCGACGATGTGGATGAACGCCTCGTAGCAGTTGAAGAGTCCATGCCGCCCGGTGAGCAGGTAGCCTTCCAGCCAGCCCTCGCATTGGTGCTCGCTGAGCATTTCCATCACCCGCCCGGTGGGCGCGAGGAATTCGTCGTTCGCCACGGTCGCGGCTTCCCATTGGCGTTTGGTCGCTTCAAAGAGGGCTTCCAGGCCGTTGGAGAGCGTCTCGTCAGGGCCAAAGACCCGGAAATTCCGCTGCTCACCATTCAGCTTCGCCACATCGCGCAGGAAAGGGCCGAGCACATGGGTGTCGCCGATGCCGCGCACCCCCGGCGAGGGCACGTCGGCCGCGTAGTCGCGGAAGTCCGGCATTCGCAGGTCGCGGAGCAGAATGCCGCCGTTGGCGTGGGGATTCGCGCCCATGCGTCGATCGCCCTTGGGCGCCAGTTCCGCCAGTTCCGGTTTCAGCCGGCCCTGCTCATCGAAGAGTTCCTCCGGCCGGTAACTCCTCAGCCAGGCTTCCAACAGCTTGAGGTGTTCGGGATGGCTGGCCGGGTCGGAGAGCGGCACCTGGTGCGAACGGAAGGTGCCTTCCACCTGCAGGCCATCGACCATCGTCGGCCCCGTCCAGCCCTTGGGTGAATTGAGGACGATCATGGGCCAGCGCGGACGCACCAAGTTGCCCCCGGTGCGAGCATCGGCGCGCGCGTCCTGCTGGATTTGTTGGATCTGCTCCACCGCCGTGTCGAGCGTCGCGGCCATGGCCTCATGCATCGGCCCGGGCTCGTGACCCTCGACGAAGTAAGGCGTCCACCCGTAGCCGCGGAGCAATTGTTCCAATTCCTCGCGGGTGATGCGGGCGAGGAGGGTCGGGTTGGAAATCTTGTAGCCGTTGAGATGCAGGATCGGCAGCACCGCGCCATCGGTGGCCGCATTGAGAAACTTGTTGGAATGCCACGCCGTGGCCAACGGTCCGGTTTCCGCCTCGCCATCGCCGACGACGCAAGCCACGATGAGACCGGGATTGTCGAACACCGCCCCGAACGAATGGCTGAGCGAATAGCCCAACTCGCCGCCCTCGTGGATTGAGCCCGGGCACTCCGGCGATGCGTGGCTGGGAATTCCTCCGGGAAACGAAAACTGCGTAAACAGCTTCCGAAGCCCGGCCTCATCCTGACTGATGTTGGGATAGATCTCGCTGTACGTGCCCTCCAGGTACGTGTTGCCCACCACGGCCGGGCCGCCGTGCCCGGGACCGGAGACGTAAATCATGTCGAGGTCGTATTTCTTGATGACCCGGTTCAAGTGCACGTAAATGAAGTTCTGCCCGGGGGTCGTGCCCCAGTGTCCCAGCAGCATGTGCTTCACATCCGCCAGCGTCAGCGGCCGCTTCAGCAGCGGATTGTCGTGAAGATAAATCTGGCCGGCCGACAGATAGTTGGCGGCGCGCCAGTAGGCATCCATCGTGTGCAGCAGTTCCGGCGTGAGTGTGTTGGCTTTCATGGTTTAACCTTCGTTAGGTGTGGTCTTGGCGACGGGCCGCGGCCGGGAGCGTTGGGCCGGCGGTTCCTTTTGCATGATTGCGGAAGCCTCGGCCGGATATGTGATCGCAGTGCCCTGGACTTTGGCAAAGGGCGTGAGAGTATGAGCCTGGCGGCGAGTTGCACTCATGATGTCCTCGGTTCGAATTCCACGAACCAGCAAGGCATCTGCGATGAGCGAGCGATGACAGCGCCACGGCACAGCTTCCGCGCACATCAGGACGATTCGATCTTGCCTCGCCAGGCGGATCAATTCTTCGAGGCTCTGCGCAAACCCGGGCGTTTGCATGTAATCGGCATAACCTCGAAAGGAAACATTTCGCCAGCCCATGTTGGGAGAATCGCGCTTCGCATGACGCAGGCCGCCGAGTCCCGGCGTGTGAACGTATCCCAAGCCGGCTGGCTTCAACGAGTGGGGCAAAGAATCCTTGTTGAACTGCGGATTGTGCCGGGAACGCGGCACCGTGCGCACATCCACCACGCAAGTTGCCCCGTGTGCCTGAAGCAGGCGGATGAATTCCTCGAGCGTGTGCGTGGAATGTCCAATTGTCATTACCAGCGGCGAAGGCTCTTCCTTTGGCATGCTGTTTTCCGCACAATCGGCGGATGATCCCCTATGACGACCTTGTTCTCATGGTTCAAGGATCCCGAAGTGAGCCGAGATGGAGGACGCGGGTGACGGATCTCGCGATCATGAGCTCCTCGTCGGTCGGGATGACGCGTACCTTGACGCGACCGGCGTCCGGCGAAATCAGCGGTTCATTCTTGGCATTGCGCTTGAGGTCTAGTTCGATGCCGAGAAAGCCGAGTCCATCGCAGATCCGCTGCCGGATGAGCGGCGCGTTTTCGCCGATGCCCGCGGAGAAGACGAGCGTGTCCAGGCCGCCCAGCGCCGCCGCGAACGAGCCGATCCATTTCTTCACCTGGTAGCAAAACAGCTCGACCGCCTCCGCTGCCCGGGCGTCGAAGGCTTCACGCGCGCACAAGTCGCGGAGGTCGGAGCTGGTCCCGGAAACTCCGAGCAGCCCGGATTCGTGGTTCACCATCCGCTGAAATTGCGCCGCGGTCATGCGCTCGGTGCGCGCCAGGTAATAAACCAGGCCGGGATCCAGGTCTCCCGTGCGCGTGCCCATTACCAATCCCGCCGTGGGCGTGAAGCCCATGCTGGTATCGATACTTTTGCCGTGGCGCACGGCGGCCAGGCTGGCGCCGCTGCCGAGATGCGCGAGGATCACACGGCCCGTCGTGGCCGCGGCGTCGCGCCGGCCGAGTTCCTCCATCAGATAGGCGTAGGACAGGCCGTGGAAGCCGTAGCGCTGGACGCCCTTGGCCGCATAGCGCCGCGGGATCGGCAGCAACTTGGCGACCCGCGGCATGGTGCGGTGAAACGCGGTGTCAAAGCACGCCACCTGGGGCAGTTTTGGGTGCCGCCGCCGGAACGCCTCAATCAGCCCGATCTCGCGCGGCAGGTGATCGGGGTCATACGGCGTGATGCGGTGCAGTTCCGCCAGCAGTTTCGGCGTGACCCGCTCCGGTTCGGAATGCTTCATGCCGTGCACCACGCGGTGTCCCGCGGCTTTGACCGACGCGAAGACCGGCTGCGCCTCAAGCCAGTCCAGCAGAAATGCCACCGCCGTGCGGTGGTCGGCGGCGACAAGGCGGCACGGGGCCTGCGGTTTTCCAGCCGGATCGTTGACCACCAAATTAGTGCCGCTCATGCCGATGCGATCGATCTTCCCATCGAGCCGCCGCCGCGGCGTTTCGCCGGCGTCATACACCGCGAATCGGATGCTCGACGAGCCGCCGTTGATCGTCAGGATGCAGGGCAACGCAGATTTCATGGGTCAACCCCCGTAGTCAAACCACGCGCCCGTGGTCCCCGTGTACGGCGTCAATGGCCGAAACTGCGGGAGCGTAGTTCTTCTACGGCACGGAACCAATCTTCTTGCGGTGATCCGTCCGGACAGCCTCTAGCCTGCCAGAGTTCACGAGCCAGGGCGGCGATGTCATCGTGTCCGAAGGCGGCGATGCCATGTCCGATCGTAGCCGCCTGAGTTTGCTCGTGAGCGTCTTGGGAGTGCTCAAGGGCTTGCCGTGAATGCTCTTGTCCAGTCAGGTGATCCTGTTTTCCCTGCTGCTCGGCAACCCGATGGGCATGCGCGGCGCCGTCTTCTAATTCGGCGGCTCGTTGGTGATTTTCGTAATGGGATCCGTTGTTATATCGAGTGGACATTTTAGAGAGTCACCATCTTCCCTGACTTGGTGTGGGCTTCCTTCGCAAGTCTGTAAGCGTGGACCGAGTACTCCAGCGCCCGGTCCCCATGCCAACTTCCCGCTTGGTTGTCGCCTTTTTCATTATGTTCGGCGGCGGTACGATGGGCGTGTGCCGCCAGCTCATGCTGCTCGGCGGCTTTGCCGTGTGTGTCGTGCATAGCCTTTAGACGAACATGCCCAGCATGTAGGCCACGAGGAGAATCAGTAAGATGGCGCCTAGCCCGATGCCAGCGCCCCCACCGTAGCCCCAGCGGCTATGGCCATAGTACCCGCCGCCGCCACCTAAAACCAACAACAAAACGATAAGTAGTATCAACATTGTGTATCTTCCTTTTCTCTGAACGTTACCTCGCGGCCGGCCTGGGGAGCTATCCCTTTCTGCCTGCTACGAGGAGTACAACACCGCCAATCAGCGCCACCGCGCCCGCGATGGGAGGCAGAGGTACGTCGTGCGTCTTAT
>JADGNT010000441.1 GCA_017883345.1 Candidatus Solibacter sp.
CCTGGCAGCTTGTGGACAATCACATAGGTGTCCCGATCCGAGGCCGCGGGGCCGTAATCGTTAAAGCGATAGCAATGTTGCGCGTAACCCCCGACCATCAGCACCGGCTTCAGCCGCAGGCGCGTGATGCTGTTGCTTCCCCCGCCGCGCCGGTTCTTCCGCATGGGGGATTTGGGGAATGAGATGGTCCGCTCGGGAGCGTGATAGAAGAACCCGAGGCCGGTGGGAATGCGTGCACTCACCACCGCCCGTGTGACGATGACGCCGTTGTCGTTATAGGCTTCGATCCAGTCGTTGTCCTCAACGCCGATCTCGACCGCATCCTTGTCATTGAGCCAGAAGGGTTCGATGCCGCGCGAGAGCGTCAGCATCCGCAGGTCGTCGGAATACGTGCTGTGAATGTGCCACTTTCCGTGCGGCGTCAGGCAGTTCAGCACGATGGACTTGCCTTCACGCACGCTGTTCACGAGGTTTGATGAAGCCTCCAGCGTGATCCGCGGTTTGAAGGTGGGCAGGTTTTCACCGAACGCCAGATACCCTTCGTGATCCAGGTACAGGTGCTGCCGCCCTGTCAGGGTGCGCCAGGGGATCAGCCTCTCGATGTTCTGACAATACGCGCTGTAAGGCCGGCCGGCATTGGTGATGCCTGACCAACACGGGCTGGTCAGAATCCTACGCGGCTGAGCTTTCAGCGCCTCGAAATCGTAGCGGACTCCGCGATTGTCTTCCGCGAGATCGACCAGCTTGAGTCCTGTCTCCCGTTCTCGGGATTCGAAAGCGCGGTACGCGACTTCGCCATTCGTCTCCGGCGCGAAATACAGGACCATATTCGCCGCATCCAGGGCGTCCACCAGCGACGGGTACGTGCGGCCACCCCATTCATAGGTCGGTGCCGAGGCGGCGAACCGGTCGTAGAGGTCGGTGACCGGGATGTGGATGCCGCGGTCCTCCACGCCTTCCTCCTTCAGACGCGGGCCGAGAGAGCAGAACTTGTGATGCAGATTCGCGTAGTCCCTTTCGACCACCGTAAGGTGCGGCATGGTTTTGCCGGGTACTGGTTCGCACTCGCCCGTATACCAGTTCTTCACCTGTGGTTGGGCCAGGTCATCCGGAGTATCGTGCAGCAGGGGGGTGGACACGATATCGCGGAAAGGAGCCGGGAAATGGGTTGCGCTGAGTGCGCTGACTTTCTCGGAAAGGGTCTTGAAGATATCCCAGTCGGTCTTCGATTCCCAGCAAGGCGGTACGGCCGCTCCCAGCGGGTGAATGTAGGAATGCAGGTCGGTAGTGTTCAGGTCGTTTTTCTCGTACCAGGTGGCTGAGGGAAGCACGACATCGGAGTACAGGGCGGAGGTGTCCATCCGGAAGTTCAAGTCCACCACGAGGTCCATCTTTCCCGTACGCGTCGGCTCGCGCCAGACAACGTCCTCGACTGATCCCTTGGCGACTTCGTCCGCGATGGCGTTGTCATGAACACCAAGGTAGTGCTTCAGAAAGTACTCGTGTCCCTTGGCGCTCGACAGAATGGCATTGGCCCGCCAGATGATCCAGACGCGCGGCCAGTTTTCGGAGGCGTCAGGATCTTCGACCGCAAACCGCAGCCTTCTGTTCTTCAATTGCGTGACCACCCATTGGGTGATTTCCTCATCCGTGGTCGCGCCATCCTGGCCCGCCCGGTGGACCAGTTCGATCGGGCTCACGTCGAACTGGGGGTAGAACGGCAGCCATCCCATACGCACCGCATCCGCCTGCAGGTCCATGACGTGCCTGGCAAATGGGCCTTCGCTGGGTTGCGCCTCCACCGGGCCCTTTTCATATCTCCATTGATCGCTGTGAACATAGTGGAATGAAGGCCCATTCTGAAGCCTGGGCGGCGCCGTCCAGTCGAGCGCCATGGCTAGCGTGGACCAGGACGCCGCAGGCACAAGCTTTTCCTGGCCCGTGTAATGATTTAACCCGCCGCCATTGACTCCGATACAGCCGCAGAACATTAACGCAGCGATGGAAGCGCGGTAGTGCAGGTTACTGTGATACCAATGGTTCACGCCGGAGCCGACAATTACCGTGCATTTGCCTCCGGTTTTCTCGGCGGTTGAAGCAAACTCACGGGCAAATTGGATCACCGTGTTGCGGCTTATGCCCGTGAATTTCTCCTGCCAGGCCGGCGTGTATGGCGCATCTGGGTCGCTATAATCGCGCGGATATTCTCCTGCGAGTCCACGCGCGACACCGTATTGAGCCATGAGAAGGTCATAGACCGTAGTTACCGCGATCCGCCCATCGGCGGTCTCGACGTACTTCACTGGAACGGTGCGCTGGAAAGTCCGATTGTTGGCAAAATCCGAAAATGTCACGAGGAATTCGGCATCGCGGCTTTCCAGAAGGCTCAGAAGCGGGTCGATATCGGTACCGTCCAGATCGTCTTTGAGTTCCAGGTTCCATCGCCCTTTCTGCGCCTGCCAACGGCTTCCGATGGCGCCGCGGGGCATACGCGGCTCACCTGTCTTTGCATCAAAGACCAGAAACTTCCACTCGCCGTTCTCCTCGCCCCCATATCGCGAGAGGCGTCCCGCACGGAGGAAGCGCCCCGCCGTGTAGCCCTTTTCCGACTGGTCCAAGACCACCAGAAACGGACTGTCGGAAAAGCGCTTGAGATAATTCACGAAATAGGGGACCTGCCGTGCCGTGTGAAATTCCTGCAGAATGACGTGGTCCACGGCCATCCAGAAGGCCGCATCCATTCCGGAGTGCACGGGGATCCACCAATCGGCGTAACGCGCGACTTCGCTGAAATCGGGTGACAGCACGACCAGCTTCGAACCGTTGTTGCGTGCCTCCGTTACGAAGTGCGCGTCGGGTGTGCGCGTCATGCTGAGGTTGCTGCCGGTAGTGACGATGTACTTGCTGTTGTACCAGTCGGCGCTTTCGGCGACGTCGGTCTTTTCTCCCCACGTCTCCGGCGATGCCGGCGGAAAGTCTGCGTAGAGATCGTAGAAACTCAGCAGGGGCGCCCCAAACAGTTGGAGGAACCGGGAGCCGGCGGCATAGCTGAGCATCGACATCGCGGGAATCGGGGAGAAGCCAGCCACCCGGTCCGGCCCGTATTTCTTCGCGGTGTATAGCAGCGAGGCGGCTACGATCTCCAGCGACTCATCCCAACTTGTTCTCCGGAAGCCGCCCCTGCCCCTGGCAGCCTGATATTTCCGGCGGGCCTCGGCATTGTCCATAATCTCCGTCCAGGCTTCCACCGGATCCGCATGCCTGGACCGCGCTTCTCGCCACGCATCCAGGAGCACTCCCCGGACGTATGGATACTTGATCCGGAGCGGGCTGTAGATGTACCAGGAGAAGACGATGCCGCGCGGGCAGCCGCGTGGCTCGTACCCCGGCAGACCAGCTTCGAGTTTCGGATAATCCGTAGCCTGCATCTCCCAGGTGACGATTCCATCTTTGACGTAGATCATCCAGGAGCAACTGCCGGTACAGTTCACGCCGTGCGTGCTGCGAACCACCCGGTCGTGCTGCCAGCGATTCCGGTAGAACTCCTCCCATGTGCGTGCGTTCGGATTGATGAGGTCCCGTATCCAGCTCATATCTTCGCCACCGTTTGAGCCCTGACTCGTTTGAGCAAAGCCCTGCGAACCGATCGAATCCGGCCCCGCCCCGCGATCCCAGTTACCGCGATCAGCATCAAGCAGGTGGCTAGCGCGATCGCGCCGATGGCCGAAGTTGGCGTGCCGGGCTGTTGACCATCAACATCTTGAAAGAATGCGGCCAAGTTGCGCCGTTCGTCATCTGTGAGCGGACGGTACGCAAACAAGGGCGTCATGGCCGGAAAGAAGAGCGTTTCCAGCGCTGAGTTCAACCCCTCCGGGCCAAGCTTGGAATAGGCTCTGGTGAGGTCGGGCCCCAGGGTACCTCCTTGGGGAAACGGCAGGCTGGCCACACTGTGGCAGGCTGAGCATGCGGGGCCGCCATTTTTGAAGCGCACGGCGCCCAGAAACAGAACTCTGCCAGCGGAGGCTGATCCCGGGCTTGTGCTCGCTGCCACGCCCGATGCTGGCAATCCTGCTGTCGCGCTGGTTTGCGCCATGACCGGTCCGGCAAATAACAGCCAAGCTACGAAAATCATGGGGTTCTGTCGAAAGCCGTTTGGCGTCGCTTCCTGCCTAACACGAGGCGTTCTCCAAGACTTCAACACGTGGAAAGAGGATGTGGTTTTCCAGGTGGACGTGACGCCGCATATCCGCCTCGAGGGTTTTAAGACGATCGAAAAACTTGCGATACATGTTGCAGGCGTCCGCAGGGCCGCTGTAATTGCCGGTCAGTCCCAGCATCTTGTCCAACTCCCGCCTTTCGGCATCGTGCTCCTCCTCCATGACGCCGATGGGATTTGCAATCGGACCGAAAGAGTACCGGGGTAGCCTCACGCCGGCTACGGAGGCCGCTTCGAGTCGCGCAATCATTGGGAAGAGGACCTCTTCCTCTTTCCTTAAGTGGTTCTCCAACTCGCGTTTGAAAAACCGGAAAACCTTCTCTAGCGGTGCTACCGTGGCGGCATCTGTCCGGCCACGGGCCTCACGCAAACGAGCGATTAGCCGCTCCATCAAGGGGAGTTCGTTCCGGAGATACGCATGATGCCGAACGACAATGTGGCGCATAAGGGCATCGAGACCTGTAACATTCCAGTTGGGTTGCTCCGTCTCGCGCTCCGCCACTGCCAGTCGCAGTTCAGACAGTACGATTTCCAACGGAACTCCCATCTCCGCAGCAACCACATCCAGCGTCTTGTCGCCAGTCCAGCAAAAGTCAAAATGGTGCTTTTCAAGAACAGGAATCGCCGCTGGACACTCCACAGCGATTTGCTTTATCGTTTTGGAACCGGGATCTATCATCAGGGTCGAGTCCATCAGAATTGTACTCGAGAATCGAGATTCTGCAACCAAAACGTCTGTAACCCTGAATGTGACAAATAGACTATTTCAAAATCGGCAATTTACCGTCAGATTCGAACTGTTGGTAACAGAGATCATTCAATGACTGCGGTTGAACGACTAGCGGATTTCGCCGTGAGTGCCTCTTATGAGGAGCTTTCGGAAACGGCGCGCCAACAACTGAAGATCCGAATTCTGGAC
>JADGNT010000442.1 GCA_017883345.1 Candidatus Solibacter sp.
GTCCGGCAGTACGACGACCCGCGCGTGCGCCGCCTCACCATCAAGGCCAGCGGTTGCCCGAATGCCTGCGGCCATCACTGGATCGCCGATTTCGGCTTCTACGGCAACGCCCGCAAGATCGGCGGCCGCGAGATTCCCTACTACCAGATGCTGCTCGGCGGCGGGTATGACGAACAGGGCATCATGCGCTTCGGCCTCGCCGTGCAATCGATTCCCGCGCGCCTGGGACCCGAAGCCGTAGAGCGCGTGATCGCCCACTTCCAGGCCAACCGCCTCGACGGCGAGAGCTTCCGCGACTACGTCCTGCGCCACAAGATCGAGACCTTCCGCGAACTCACCAGTGACCTGGCCAAGCCCGCCGAACTCTTCCCCGAGATCTACCAGGACTGGGGCGATACCGAAGCCTACTCCCTGAAACTAGGCCGCGGCGAGTGCGCCGTCTGAACTGACGTAAGTTGCTCATGACGCCCGCGGCGTCTCAACGAATGATGAAACCGCTCCCGACCCAGAGGGTACCACGGTCGCGGCTCCGATCAGAGCCGCGACCGTGAGGGAGCGGTTGTCTCGGAGAGGGCGAACGTCTATTTTCGAGCAAGGCTCCGCGGCCAGCCGTTCGCGTGGCGCGTGTTATCGTGCCAGTAGATGGCAAAGATCTCTCGCGTACTGCTCAGCGTCACCGACAAGACCGGCATCCTCGAATTCGCCTCCGCCCTCGCCGCCATGGGCGCTGAACTCATTTCCACCGGCGGCACGGCGCGCCTGATTCGCGACGCCGGCATCCCCGTCGCCGATGTCAGCGACGTGACCGGGTTTCCCGAGATGCTGGATGGCCGCGTCAAGACCATGCACCCCAGCGTCGCCGGCGGCATCCTTGCCATGCGCGACAACCCCGAACACATGGCGGCGATCCAAGCTCACGGCATCGTCCCCATCGACATGGTGGTGGTCAACCTCTACCGTTTCGAGGAAGTGGCCGCCAAGGCCGGTGCACCCCTCGCGGAACTCATCGAGAACATCGACATCGGCGGGCCCACCATGCTGCGCGCCGCCGCCAAGAACTACCAGGACGTCGCCGTGGTGACCGGGCCCGAAGATTACCCCTCCGTCATCGAGGAGATGCGTGCGTCGGGCGGCGAACTCTCCCTGGGTACCAGGTGGCGGCTCGCCAAAAAAGTCTTCCGCACCACCGCCGGCTACGATTCCGCCATCAGCGCGCGCCTGGAACAGGTGGACGCGGCCGGCCCCTTACCGCGCGACCTCGCCATCCGCGCGCCCAAACTGATGGACCTCCGCTACGGCGAGAACCCCCATCAGGCCGCCGCGCTGTACGGGCGGCCCGGCCAGGGAATCGCCGGCGCCGCGCAACTCCACGGCAAGGAACTCAGCTACAACAACCTGGTGGACCTGGACGCTGCCTGGCAACTGGTCAACGAGTTCGAGCGCCCCGCCGTGGCCATCGTCAAGCACACCAATCCCTGCGGCTGCGCCGAGCAGGATACGCTCGTCGGGGCGTATCGCAAGGCGTTCGAAGCCGATCCGGTATCGGCCTACGGCGGCGTCATCGGCATCAATCGCCCCATCGATGAGGAGACCGCGCGCGAGATCGCCAAGACTTTCATCGAGGCCATCGCGGCGCCCGATTACTCGGCCGAAGCGGTTGCCGTCCTGGCCGCCAAAAAGAATCTGCGCCTCATGCGCGTGGCCCCCGGCGCCGATCTCCAGGTTGTGGAATTGGCCGTGAAATCGATTTCCGGCGGATACCTGGCGCAGACCGCCGACTCGGCAAGGTTGGACCGCGCCGCGGCCGTCGTCAAGACGCAGCGCGCGCCTTCCGAGGCGGAATGGGCCGCCCTCGAGTTCGCCTGCAAGGTGGCCAAGCACGTCAAGTCGAACGCCATCGTCTACGCCCGCGCCGGGCAGACCGTGGGGGTCGGCGCCGGCCAGATGAGCCGCGTGGATTCGGTCAAACTCGGCGCCACGAAGGCCGTGCTGCCGGTCGCCGGAACGGTGGTCGCCTCCGACGCCTTTTTCCCCTTTGCCGATGGCGTCGAGGCAGCCGTCCAGAACGGCGCCACCGCCTTCATTCAGCCCGGCGGGAGCGTGCGCGATGCCGAAGTGGTGGCGGCGGCGGACCGCTTGGGCGTCGCCATGGTCTTCACCGGCGTCCGCCACTTCAGACACTAAACCGGGGACAGACGGAACGTTTTCCGATTTCTCTTGGGAAAACCAGAAAACGTCCCGTCTGTCCCCACGTTCTCGCCGATGGCGTCGAGGCAGCCGCCCAGAACGGCGCCACTGCCTTCGTTCAGGGCGGCGGGAGCGTGTGTGCGATGCCGAAGTAGTGGCTGCGGCGGACCGCCTAGGCGCGGCCATGGTCTTCACCGGCGTCCGCCACTTCCACCACTAAACCGGGGACAGACGGAACGTTTTCCGTTTTCTCTTGGGAAAACCAGAAAACGTTCCGTCTGTCCCCGGTTTTACCCCCGGTTTTACCCCGGTTTTCACATCAAGAACCCGGTGATGGCGATCCCCACGCCGGCCACTCCGGCGATGACGCCCAGCACCGGGAACATGCCCTTGCGCGCAATGAAGTACAGCGAGCTGAGCACCAGTCCGATCTCCAGCAACCCCTCGCCCACGTCGTAGCGCAAGGCGCGGTGCTCGTCCGCCTCGGCCGCTTCGTCGGCGCCCTTGGCCTCTTCCTGGATCTTCTGGCTCTGCTCCTCGTATTTTTTCTTCTGGCCGGCGTATTCGGTCAGCATCTTGTCGGCGACCTCTCCCTTCGCACCCAACAGGTGGACCATGTTTTCGCCCATTTCGGTGGTATGCAGCTTGACCCGCGTGGCCTGGTAATACGCCCATTGGTCGTTGGATCCGGATTTGTGAATGATCGCCGCCGTGTGCGTGCGGTGGCTGGCGATGGACACCACCGCCAGCAGTACCGCAAGAACGGATGCCATTACCCCGACCTTTTGCCCCAGCGGGTCGGAGGTGTGTTCGTCTTCGTGATGGATTTCAAGTTCGGCCATAGTGGATTTCCGTATTATAGAGGTTCGGTGACCACGGACGAGGAATTCATGCGGGAGGCGCTCGCGCTGGCGGGTCAAAGCGCACACGAGGGCGAGGTGCCGGTGGGCGCCGTCGTCGTGATCGGCGGGGAGATCGTCGCCAGCGGTTCCAACTCTCCCATCGCGCGCACCGACCCCACGGCGCATGCCGAGATTCTGGCCATCCGCCAGGCGGCGGCGCGGTTGGGCAACTACCGCCTCACCGGCGCCACGCTGTACTGCACGCTGGAGCCCTGCGTGATGTGCGCCGGTGCGCTGGTCGCCGCGCGCGTCCAACGCCTCGTCTTCGGCGCCCGCGACCTGCGCTTCGGCGGCGTGCGCAGTAAGTTCCAGGTGGCGGATTCGCCCGTCCTCAATCACCGCGTCGAGGTGGTCGAAGGCGTCCTGGCGGTGGAATGCGTCGAGCGGTTGCGCGCGTTCTTCGAGGCTCAGCGGCGCAGATAGGCATCGTCGCCCGAAATCCAGTCCTCGCGGCGCGGCGTGAAAACGTCGGTCACCACCGTATCTTCCAGTGCCACCACGCCGTGCGGCACGTTGGGAGGAATCACCAGGGATTCGCCGGCGCCCACGCGCCTGTCGACGCCGCCGATATGGAACAGGAGCGCGCCGCGTTCCACGTTGGCAATCTGCTCGTTGATGTGGCTGTGCTCCGGCACAACGGCGTCTTTGCGGATGTTAAGCCGCGCGATCGTCATCTGCCCGCTATGGATCACCTTGCGGACGATCATGGGGTTCATCTGCTCCGCCGGTAGCTGCTCCCAATTGTAAAGTTCCATGCAGCGTATTCTATCAGCGTCGAGGTTCTCGCGGCGTGTCGGCGCCGCGCGGCGGCGGAAGCCGTTACGGTATGATAGGAGCCTATGAAGGGTGTCGTGCTAGCCGGAGGTACGGGAAGCAGATTGTTCCCGCTCACCAAAATCACCAACAAACACCTGCTGCCGATCTATGACCGGCCGATGATCTACTATCCGATCCAGGCCCTCGTGGATGCCGGGATTCAAGAGATTCTGCTCGTCACGGGAGGGCGGAATTCGGGCGATTTTCTGCGCCTCCTGGCCAACGGCAAACAGTTCGGCCTGAAACACATCAACTACACCTACCAGGAAGGCGAAGGCGGTATCGCCGACGCTCTGGCGCTGGCCGAACACTTCGCCGACGGGCAAAAGATCTGCGTGGTGCTGGGCGATAACGTCATCCAGGGCAACATCCTGGCGGCGGCCGACCGTTTCCGCGGGCAGAGCGAGGGCGCCCACATCCTGCTCAAGGAAGTGCCGGACGCGGAGCGCTTCGGCGTGGCCGAAATCTCCGGCGACCGGATTGCCGGCATCGAGGAAAAGCCGCAAAAACCCAAATCGAACCTCGCCGTCACCGGCTTTTACATGTACGATGCCAGCGTGTTCGACAAGATTAAGACGCTGGTGCCTTCCGGGCGCGGCGAACTGGAAATCACCGACGTCAACAACGCCTACATCCGCGAAGGCACCATGACGTTCTCATACCTGGACGGCTGGTGGACCGACGCGGGCACGTTCGACTCCCTGTTGCGCGCGGCGAATCTGGTGGCGCAGTCGGAAGCCACGAAAGCCGATCTTGCTCCCGAATTGGCGGCACGCAGTTGATGGCGCAACCTGTGTTCCCCACGGCCGGGCGGCGGCTGATTTCGTCCGGCGACCTGGACCTGGCGATTGCCGAATGTCCCAGGGGAATCGGCTCGGTGATCGGCTCACCCCAATCCCCGGATCTGATCGCGGGTGTCCGGGTGCAGCCCTTCCCCCTCTACCCGGACGACCGCGGCTACTTTCTGGAGGTGCAGCGCATCGGTAGCGGCCTGGCCGCCGGGTTTCCGCCGGAAAGCACGCAGATCTCGGCGGCCGTCAGCTATCCCGGAACCGTGAAGGCATTCCACTATCACCTCTTCCAGCACGATTGCTGGACGCCCGTGAAGGGCCTGTTGCAGGTGGCGCTGATGGACCTGCGGCTGGGTTCGCCCACCCACGGCGTGCGCAACACGATGTACGTCGGCGGGCTGCGCCCCTGGCAGGTGCTGAT
>JADGNT010000443.1 GCA_017883345.1 Candidatus Solibacter sp.
CGGTGGTTTTTGCTGGCCAGCGGCATCGCTGCCTTCAGTTTTTCCGGAATGCTGAGCGGCCAAACCGATCCAAACGCGGTCCCGCCCTCCGACTCCGAGCAGCAAATCAAGTACGCCGAACCCGACTGCCCCTTCTTCGGGCCGGATCGCGAACGGTTCTACACCGACGCACTGCGCCGCCAGTCCGGCATGGCGCCGGTGCGGCGGCTGAGTGCGACCACGGAGGCCGTCGGTAAGATGCTGGGCTACGTTCCGGGCGGCAGCCGCACCTACAACTTCGACCAGGCGCATACCGCCGGGTCCATCGATTCCTATATCTTCGGCGACTTCCAGACCAACGGCATCACGCCTGCGCCCAAGACCACGGACTGGGAGTTTGTACGCCGCATCACGCTCGACCTGACGGGTCGTATTCCGGCCGCCGACCGCGTGCTCAGCTTCGTGGCCGACACGGCGCCCGACAAGCGCGCCAAGCTGGTTGAGGAGCTGATGGCCAAACCGGAATGGATCGACAAGTGGACCATGTATTTCGGCGATCTGTATCTGAACACGAGCAACCGGGCGAGCACCAGCCTCAACCGGTTCGCGTCGGGGCGCAACGCGTTCTACGGGTGGATCAAGGACTCCCTGACCACGGGCAAGCCGTACAATCAGATGGCCACGGAACTGATCGCCGCCAACACCGGCAACACATATAATGATGGCCCCTCCAACTTCCTGGTGGGCTCGGTGGTGACCATGGGCCCCACGCAGGACATCATGGACCAGATGGCGGCGAGCACGTTCGACACCTTCATGGGGATGACCCACGTCAACTGCCTGCTCTGCCACAACGGGCGCGGGCACCTGGATACGGTCAACCTCTGGGCCGCGAGCACCACGCGCTATCAGGCGTGGCAGCTTGCGTCCTACATGTCGCGCACCAGCACGGCGCGGACCCCGGTGGACCCGAGCAACAACAATATCTACTACTGGAGCCTGCTCAACAACCAGAAGGGCTTCACCGCGGATTACACACTCAACACGAATACCGGCAATCGTCCACTGCGCCAGTCGGCGGTGCCCAACTGCAAGTCCGGACAGCCCTGCTACACGGTGCCGCCGCAGTACATCTTGAACGGCACGTCGCCGAAACCCGGCGAAGATTATCGCGCCGCCCTGGCACGCAGCATCACCGGCGATAGGCAGTTCGCCCGCGCCACGGTGAACTACCTGTGGGCCTACTTCTTTGGCCGGGGCATCGTGGACCCGCCGGACACGTTCGACCCGGCACGGCTCGATCCGGACAATCCGCCGCCCGACCCCTGGACGCTGCAGCCGAGTAACGCACGGTTGCTGAATGCCCTGGCGCAGCACTTCATCGACAGCAACTTCAACCTGAAAGCGCTGATGCGCGAGATTGTCAACAGCGATACCTACCAGCTTTCCAGCCGTTACCCCGGGCAGTGGAACGCCGCCTGGGAGCCCTACTTCGCGCGCAAGTTCGTACGCCGCCTGTGGGGCGAGGAGGTGATCGATGGCGTGGCGCAATCGAGCGGCAGCTTTCCCTGCACCACCGTGACATCGGGCGCCTGTTCGGTTCCGGGGTACACGGTGACCGGCTGGACGGACCTCAACATGGGCAGGCCATCCTACGCCATGCAGTTCCCCGACGTGATCGGTACGGAAGGCACCACCAACACATTCCTGGACAGCTTCCTGCGCGGCAACCGCGACGACCAACCGCGGCGCAGCGACGGCTCCATCCTACAGGCGCTCAACCTGATGAACGCGAGCCTGATCGAGAACAAGCTCGCCCTGACCGGCGCCACCGCGAGCCCGTTGATGGTGGCCAGCGTGGCGCTCAACAATACCGATGCGGTCAACAAGCTCTTTCTGACCATTCTGTCGCGCTACCCCAGCGCCAGTGAAATGAGCACGGCGATCGCGAGCCTGCCTACCGCCAACGGCGCCGCGCGCAATAACGCGATCCAGGATCTGGCCTGGGCGCTCTACAACAAGGTCGATTTCGTTTTCAATTACTAGCAAGGGCAGACGTCATGAGCAACGAACAGGAAAAAATCAATCGTTGGTTTAAGCAGCACCCCTGGAATCACCAGACGTTCTTCAATCGCCCTCACGCGACGCGACGCCACTTCCTGGAACTGCTGGGGTCGGGCGTTACGGCATCGATCCTGGCGCGGCGCCCGGCGAAGGCGGCCGAAGTGGCCACCGCCGGGGCAACCCCCAAGGGCACGGCGGAGAACGCAATTTTCATTCTGATGGCCGGCGCACCCAGCCACACGGACACCTTCGACTTCAAGATGGTCAACGGGGTGACGCCAACCTCCTTCAATCCCGACACCATCAACGGGATGTACTTCCCGACAGGCCTGATGCCGAAGCTGGCCACCCTGACGGGCGATTTCGCCATTGCGCGCAACGTGCGGGCGCACGCCGTGGTCCACTCGGTGAGCCAGACCTGGGTGCAGATCGGACGCAACCCGGTGGCGGCGCTGGGCAATATCGCGCCGAATATCGGCAGCATCGTGGCGGCGGAGAAGTATGCCCAGCGCAAACCGTCCGACATCTTTCCCACTTTCCTGGCGCTGAACTCCAATGGCGCGGTCAACCAGGGCTACCTTTCGGGCAAGTACGCGCCGTTCAAGGTGACGCCCTCCACCGCGGGCATCGGCAACACCACCAGCGCCACCGGCAGCCAAACCCGCTTCGAGAGCCGCTTCAAGCTGCTCAACTCGCTGGACGGCAGCCTGCGCGCCAACGCTCCCAACGGCGCGGAAATGAGCGATTACAACGAGTTCTACATCGACGCCAAGCAGTTGATGTACAACCCGACGGTGAACCAGTATTTCGGCTACCCCACGTCGGAGAGCGTGCGCTACGGCGCCACGAGTACGGGCAACGCCATGCTGGTGGCCTCGCAGGTGTTGAAAGCCAACCTGGGCACGCGCTTCATCCAGATCACCAGCAACGATGGCTGGGACATGCACACTAACATCTACACGGGTGGTGGAGCCATTCAGGTTAAGGCCAAGATCATCGACGACGGCCTCTCGACGCTGATCGACGATCTGAAAGCCAACGGGCTTTTCGACAAGACGTTGATCGTGATGTACGGCGAATTCGGCCGGACCGTGGGCCCGATCACGGCGCAAGGCGGCCGGGATCACTGGCCGCAGCAGTTCTGCTTCTTCGCCGGCGGCGGCATCAAGGGCGGCTCGGTGATTGGCCAGACCGACGCGCAGGGGAGCGACACCATCGATTACGGCTGGTCGCAGAACCGCTACGTGTACCCGGAGGATATCGAGGCGACGATCTACTCGGCGCTGGGCATCGACTGGACGACGGTGCGCCACGACGACCCGCTGGGACGCGGCTTCGAGTACGTCCCGAAGACGGGCCCTTTCCCCTACCTGCCGGTTGACGAACTCTGGGGGTAGGGCAGACAGGAAGAATGCCCCCAAGAATGGGGCCATGGCAGCCTGAAAGGCTACGCTACGGTGCTGCGACGAAGTGCCCGGCAAGAAATCGTCGCGGCGCGCGTTATTTGTCGGGAAGCTGATTGTTCAGGCGGCGCCGCTGCTGCTGGCGCAGTTCCTTGCGCATGGATTCGACTTCGTTCTCCAGCTTCTTGGTTTTCGCCGCCTGAGAGTTCATATCGGCCTTCAGCTTGGCGGCCTGCATCGCCATCTCCTCGCGCTGCTTCCGCTCAGCCTCCAGCTCCTCCGCTGATTTGCGGTCGGGCAGCTTGCCCAGGAAACTGGTGACCTCGCGGAGATCCGGACCATCCTTCCGATGGACGATCAGTAAGACGTCCACCTTCTCGGCCGTCCGGGCGTAGGTAAAGGATCCGGTCTCGAGGTGCGCGGGGTCGAGTTGGATGGCCACGGGCAACGGCCCGCCGTCGGTGATCTCGAGTATGGCGTCGCTGGCGCGCCGCACGGAAGGGGAGTTGCGATCCCAACCGATCTGAAGCTGTCCCTGGCGATCGACGGTGTTGAGTCCGAGTGCGGGTGCGGGCGGCAGATTAGCAACGGGGGGCGCCGGCCGGATGGCGGCGAGTACCTGCGGCAGCCACATTTCCCTGACCTGAAAGGCAGCGCCGAGAACCCCCCCGACGGCCACGATGCCAATCCCCACCACCATCCATCGCCGGGCGGACGAGGCGCTTTCGATCACGAACTTGGGAACGGGCAGTTCGAGGGCCGCGAGTTCGGGCAAAGGGAGGGCAGCTTCGGGCGTGCCGGGATGCGCCGCCGCCGCGGGAGGCGGCGCGGACTCCGGCACGGGCGCGGCAACCGGGGCCGGGCGGAAGTGGCGCGGCGGAGGGTCGTTCCAGGGCGGCGCGGTGGGCGCTCCCGCGGGCATCTGCCGGATGGGGAGCGCGTCCAGGGCATCTTCCCGGTAGGAGGCGTTGGCATGCACGCTGCCATCGGCCTGGCGGAAGAAAAACCCGATGCGCGCGGGCTGGAAGATATGCGGCTTGATGACCAGCGCGACCTGCCAGGATTCCGGGAAGAAGCGGTGGTGGATTTCCAGATCGGCGTCGGACAGAAAGATCTCGCTGCGCGTGTGGGAGTGATACCAGCCCACCGGCCGGAGCCCGCCCGCGTCGTTGGCGTGGGTGGACAGCACCACGGTCAGCCGGGCTTCATCCGGCGGAGACAGTACGAAGGACGGCCCGTAGGCGTGCTCGCAATCGAGCGCGGCATAGTCGCCGATGACGAGGCGGCCGTGGTCGAACTTGCCGAGCAAAATCCCGCCGATTTCCGCGCCGCCGCGGGGCAGCGAGAAAAACGCGTCCGTTACCGCCAGCCGGATATCGTCCAGAACCCGCGCCGAGGATTCGATGGTGAAGGGGCACTCGGGCACGCTCCAAGTAAGTGTCGTGCTGTCCGTCCCGCTATCCGTCATATACCGGCTGCCGATTCTTTGATTGTAGGCGATCGTGCGGCGCGGAATCACCGGGTGCTTAGCCGTTTTGGGGAACAGGGCAAACCGGGAACAGGGTCGAAAAATCACCGCGGGGAGTGGGCTCCGAACCCGGGGACAGACAGGACTGGCAGCGAATTTCCGGCAAAATGCGCCGGAAATCCATGCCAGTCTTGTCAGTCC
>JADGNT010000444.1 GCA_017883345.1 Candidatus Solibacter sp.
CCAGGTACTGCATCAAGTGCCAGGAGGCGGCCGACCGGCACGAATTCGAAGCCGAAAGTGGCGACAGCCTGGAACTGCTGGCAAACGCGGCGTAAACAGTCTTTCGGCCGAAACCGTCACGGGCGCAGGAGCAATCCTGCGCCCGTCGTGTTTTTTGCCAGTGGGACAGACCATCGCCTTTTGTGGTCTGTCGTGTTTTTTCCGGCGAATGTCAGGATGGCATCCTGGACCGGGTGTTGAATGGCGGGATACCCCGCGGCAATTCTCCGCAAGTGAGGGTAGACACTGGGGCTTTTGACGCTGCCAACCGCTGGCTGCCGCGCGCATCCTGCAGTCAAACCGGGGACAGACAGCGAATTTCCGGCAAACTGCACCGGAAATTCATGTCAGTCCCGGGGCTGACGCGCGCGGCTCCGTTGGTATTACTTTGGTAAGCATGGAGTTTTTCCGGAGTTCCGCCGACAGGCCTGGCCGGCTTGGAGTGTTTCCGGGTACTTTTAACCCGGTAACCGTGGCACATCTGGCGCTGGCGGAAAGCGCCCTGGCGGTGGTGGAGGAAGTCGTGTTCGTTTTGCCAAGGCAATTCCCCCACAAGACATACTCCGGCGCATCTTTCGAGCAGCGCGTTGAGCTATTGGGGATGGCCCTGGCGGGAAAGCCGCGATTTTCGGTGGCCGCCTGCGAGCGTGGTTTGTTCGCGGAAATCGCCGGTGAATGCCGCGAGGCATATGGGGCCGATGTCCGGCTGAGTTTTCTGTGCGGCCGCGACGCCGCGGAGCGCATCGCGAACTGGGACTACGGCAGCCCCGGGGCATACCTAGAGATGCTCCAGCAGTTCGATTTGCTGGTCGCCGCCCGTGGCGGCGAGTATTGCCCGCCCGAGAGCCTGGTGAGTTCATGCGCCCGCCTGGAACTGAGTGGCGCCTTCGACCACGTATCGGCAAGCGAAGTGCGCACCCGCATCGGCAACGGCGAACCCTGGGAGCACCTGGTGCCGGCGGCAGTGCGGCGCCGGGTGGGTGAAATCTACGCGGCCGGAAAGAAACGTCTTCCCGGGACCGGGTGAATGGAGTCCGAGCTGTGCTCGGATGCACAAGGCGGAGCCTTTACGCCACTACTGGCCGGTCACAATCGGCAGGGTGACGATGTTGCTCACGTAAATGTCCTGCGCGATGGTCAGTTGCGAGAAGGGGTCGGTGGGAAGGTCCGGATTGAGGTGGAGCAGCACCTGGTAAAGTCCCACACTCCCGGGCAGAAGCGTGGCCGAGATGACATCCGCGGTTTTGCCACCGGCAATCGAGTTCACGAAGCTCGCCGGAGTGGTTACCGGCCCACCGGCAGGATACTGTATGCCGGTCTGAATCAGGTCCTTATTGCCATCGTTGAGCACGGGCACGCCCAACCCCGTCGCATAAACGTAAATCAACTCGCCCGGAACCGCTGGGCTCTGCGGCGTCACTTTAGAGTTGGCGATGGCGGCGCAGCACAATGCGGTGCCGATGGGGGTCATGATCACGGTGGCCGATGAACTGGCGCTGGCAGTGTAGGGCAGACCGTTGCCTTCCGGACCCTGCACGCGCGCTGTCAGAAGGATGCGGTCGAACTCGCCGGAAGGAGTCGCGGTGACCTTCGGATCCTGGTTGATCAGGTTGACGAGGGCATTGCGGATAGCGTCCAAGGTGTCGCCGGTTTGCACGGTGTAGGTGTAACCGCGGTCTTCGATGCCCACGGTCGCCGTATCCCCGGCGGTGGCGCTGCCGTCCACCGAGACGACTCCGGAAGCGTAGCTCGAAGCATGATAGACAATGCCGACCGACGGGACGGTGTCCGGCTGGGAGTAGATGCCCGGGTTGGCCACCACGATAGTCACGGCCACGGGCGTGGTCACCATCACCGTACCGTCATCGCTCTCCGAACGGACATAGGCGTTGATGCTGGTGGTGTCGCCGAGTTCCCAGGGAATCTGTGCGTTCACCTTTTCGGGCGAGACCAGCACGAGCGGCGCCGGAATGCCGTTGAAATAGACCTGGGTGCCGCCGAGCTTGGTGGGCAGCGCATTTTGGGTGGTATCGGCCGACGCGGTATGGAACGACAGATTGGTCCCCAGCACGGAGACGATGCTGCCGGGAGCAATTGCGGCCGCATCTCCACCGCCCGACAACGTGCTGCCGCTGGCGGCAGCGACGATTTGTGCCAAGGTGGCACTGCTGGCCGCGGTCACAGTCACGAAGACGGTAATCGCATTGCCGTCCGTGCCGGGCTTTCTGGAGGTCAGGAGCACGTCCCCGGTGGCGAGGTCGGGGGTGCCGTAAACGTTGGTATCGCCGACATTACTATTGGCGGCATTGATGAGAGCGGCCAGGGCGGTCACAATCGTGCCGATGGTGTCGGTGGCGACGACGGTGTATTTGTAGTCGGCCCCGCCGGTGGTGGTCACTTTGCCGGCACTGTCGGTAGACTGGGTTCCGCCGATGTTGATGTCGATGGAGTCGGCTGCTTGAATGGCGCCGGTGATGGTCACGCGGCCGCGGGCCGTAATATCAAGGCTCGCCGCATTGCGCACACCGGCGTAGGGGACGGTGTTTTCGCCCACCGAATAGACCGTGATGCGCCGGTTGTAGGAGTCGCTGATGTACAAGTTGGTGCCATCCCAGGCGAGGGACATCGGCGTGCGCAGCGAATCGGCGGCGTCGGAAGCCTGGTTGACGCTTCCGCCGATCTGGCCGATCACCATATCCGCGGAAGCGCCATTCGTGGTGGGAATGTTGTTGAACAGCAGAACCCGGTCGTTGCCGCCATCGGCGATAAACAGCCGGTTGCCCGCGGCCAGCGCAAAGCGGGGAAAGCTCACGGTGGCATTGCAGGAATTCGGGTAGGTGGGGTGGCTGTTGGTGTCGGTGCCGTTGGACGACGTACAGAGGACCGGAGTCTGTATCGGGGGCACGGTAGTGTCGGTGGGGTTGGTCGAAAATGCGTTATTGGCGATCGAACTGACCAGGTCCGGCTGGCCGACCGCCACGTCGGCGGCTTGGCCGTTGGCGGTGGGAATCGAGTTCCAGATGAGCACGCGGTTATAGCCCAGATCGGTGACGAAGACGTGGACGCCATCGGAACTGACGGCGACCGGGTTGAGCAACTGGTTGGCCGCAACGTTGTTCTTCTGCTGGGTCAGGTCGGGCTCGACAAAGGTAGTGAAATCGGGTTGTCCGAGCACCACATCGGCGGCCGCGCCATTGCTGGTGGGGATGCGGTTGAAGATCAGCACGCGGTTATTCTGCGTGTCGGCCACGTAGAGGCGGCCGTTCTGAATCCACACTCCCTGGGGGCCGCGCATCGACTTGGCATTCGGGATGTTGCCTGGCAGAGAAGTGCTGGTGAAATTTGGCTGGCCCACGACCACATCGGCCGGCGCGTTATTGGTGGTGGGAATGCGGTTCCAGATGAGCACACGGTTGTGGTCGGTGTCGCCCACGACGAGGTGAACGCCATCGGAGGCCACGGCGGTGGGCAGGCGCAGGCTGGTGCTGGTCGCCGCGAAGTTCAAGGTCGCGGTGGTGAAATCCGGTTGTCCCAGCACGAGCGTCGCCTGACCGACACAGGCCGGGCACTTGCTGTTGTAGGTCAGCGGGTCGGTGGGCCGGGGCAGCATGCCGGAAAGATTCTGGTAGAGGAGCACGCGGTGGTTGCTGGGCGAGGCTCCCACGCGATTGGAGTCGGCGACGAACAGAGTGTCGGCGGCGTAGGCAATCCCACTGGCCGCTCCGAGAATCGTGTCGCTGGAATTGGAATCCTGGGAGGTGAAGGTGGTCTGCCCGATCACCAGCCGTGCGGCCTGTCCCGTGGTAAAGTCGGCGGCGCATACCGCGGCCGCGCAAAACAAAAATATGGAGATACACTTCATGCGCAATGTCGTAGGACCTAAACGTATGGATCTTGAATCCTCAATTATAGCAAGGCTTCCCACCGCCGCCGAATGATGCCGTGGCGTCACACGGGTGTGCCCAATCGGCACGCCCTCCACTCAAGAAATCCATGAACAACAAGCACTTTGGCGGTTCATGCCAATTCATAGAGCAAGGAGGATGCCAAGTGGCGGGGAGCTTGGGGGTGAGCTACAGTAGCAACATGCTGCGTCGTAAGTTTCTACAGACCCTGCCTGCCGCGGCTGCGGCGATGACGACCGCCTCCGCCGAGGAAGTGCCGGTCAAACTGGGTTTCGATACCTACTCGGTGCGCGCCTTCAAGTGGAAGGGCACGCAACTGTTGGACTACGCGGCCGGACTGAAGCTGGACACGATCCAGTTTTCCGCGCTGGGCGATTACGGCCCGCTGGACGCCCAAAACCTGCAAAAGGTAAAGGATCGCGCCGCACAGCTCGGCATATCGATCGATAGCGGGATGGGCTGCATCTGCGAATCCGCCAAGGCGTTCGGCAAGAACGGCCCGCCGGCGCGGCAGCAACTGATCGAGGGGTTAAAGGTGGCCAAGGCAGTCGGCTCGCGCTCGATGCGCTGCTACATGGGTTCGAGCGAAGACCGCCTGGGGCCGCTGCCCATCGAAGCGCACATGGAGAACACCATCAAGGTGTTCCGCTCGGTGCGTGCGGAGGCGATGGACCTGGGAGTCAAGATCGCGCTGGAGAATCATTCCGGCGACATGCAGGCGCGGGAAGTGAAGACCATCATCGAAGAAGCGGGCAAGGATCTGGTGGCCGCGTGCCTGGACACGGGCAATCCGATTTGGTGTGTGGAAGACCCGTTCGTGACGCTGGAAACGCTGGCGCCGTATGTGATCACCACCCACGTGCGCGATTCGGTGGTATTCGAGGACGCGCGCGGCGCCGCCGGCCAATGGGTGGCGCTGGGCGACGGCAATGTCGATCTGGTGCGTTTGGTGCGGCAGTTCCGCAAGCTGTGCCCGCAATCGTCGATGCAACTGGAGATCATCACCGGGCGTCCGCCGCGCATGCTGCCGTATCTGGAAGCCGATTTCTGGAAAGCGTTTCCGAAGATGCCGGCGTGGGAGTTCGCGCGCTTCGTGGCGCTGGCCAAGAGCGGTCACCCGTTTATGGGCGCGATGGTGATTGAGGACGTGGCGGGGAAGAAGCCCGCG
>JADGNT010000445.1 GCA_017883345.1 Candidatus Solibacter sp.
CGGAGGAGGGCTACGCCGCGGGCGGCACCACCATGAAGTCCGGCCGCTTCTTCACCGACCAGGAGAGTTCTCACCACATGCCGATTGTGGTGATCGGCGAGGACGTGCAGAAACAGTTGATGGCTAACGCGGAACCGATCGGCAAGAGAATCGACGTGGATGGGCACGAACTCGAGGTGGTGGGCGTGATGGACCGGCCCGCGGCATCGCTGCCCGGACAGGACGACACCCGCATCCTGATCCCGTATTTCACCATGCGCAAGATGTTCCCCAACCAGCAGGAGCACATGCTCATCGTAATCGCCTACCCGGGCATGATCGATCAGGCGCAGGACGAAGTCCGTGCCGTGCTGCGGATTGCGCGCCGAGTGCCGTTCAACGGAGTCGACACCTTCTCCATCACCACGGCCGAACAGATGATCGAACAGTTTCACAGCGTGACGGCGACGGTGGCGCTGGTGATGGTCATCCTGAGTTCCATCGGATTGCTGGTGGGCGGCATCGGGGTGATGAACATCATGCTGGTGAGCGTTACGGAGCGGACCCGCGAGATCGGCGTGCGCAAGGCGATTGGCGCCCGCAAGAGCGACATCATCGTGCAGTTCCTGACCGAAGCGGTGGTGCTAACCGTGATGGGCGGGGTGCTGGGGCTGCTGCTCGGGTGGACCATCTCGCGCGCCGCCGGCCTGGTTTTCCCGAACTTGCCGACGGCGGTACCGCTTTGGGCGGCGGCGTCGGGCGTGGCGGTCTCCGTCGGCGTCGGTCTCTTCTTCGGCATTTGGCCGGCCAGCCGCGCCGCGCGTCTGGACCCGGTGGAAGCCCTGAGGCACGAGTAGGCGTTCACGTGTGACGCAGCGACTTTCGATAATCTTGGCGACCAACGCGGGCGATCGGCGGTCGCGCGCCGGCCGCAGGCACTTCCGCGATACATCGACGATAGGTCCAAGTATCAATTTCCCGCTCTCCTCGACAGTCCCGTGCAAGACGCCTCCGGTGTTGAGAGAATGGAATCGAGGAGCCCGATGACCAATTTGACAATCCAGCTTCCGGATGACCTCGCGCGTGGCCTGGAGGGGATCGCTTCGGCGCAGAAGAAGAGCGTGGAGCAAGTGGCGCTGGAGCGTCTGGGCTCTATCTTCGACAAGGCCACTTCGCCCGAAGCCGTTTTGCGCGCCCTTCGGAAATTGCCTCATCCGAGCTCTTCCGCGGTGGATGACCTCGATGCCGCGATTGCCGCCGCACGCCTGCCAGTGAGCGATCAGGGTGCTTTCGACCGGCGGCGCCGGGGATGACTTATCTGCTGGACACAAACGCGATCAGCGACTTGATGAGGGCGGCACCGAGAATCGAGAACTGGATGGCGGGACTGGACGAGGACGATCGCGTGGTCACATGCACGATCGTTCGGGGCGAAGTTCTTTTTGGGATTGGCAAGTTGCCGGAGGGTAGAAGGCGTGCCGAGCTAGAACAGACGGGACACCAGTTCCTGGCGTCCTTGCGTTGCGAACCGGTGCCGGAACGGGCGGGCGACTTTTACGCTGCCGTTAAACTTGCCCGGCAACAACGCGGCCTCACGCTGGATGAAAACGACCTTTGGGTAGCCGCGACGGCACTCGCACTGGGTGCGACACTGGTGAGCCGCGACAGCGACTTCGCTGGCATTGATGGCTTGGTCGTGGTTGCACCGGAATAGGCGTCGTTCACGGCAGCGCAGCAATCGTCCGAGATGGCGACGTTGCAGCCAAGTAGCCAAGTATCCCTTTTCCGCTGGTCTTTGCGCTAAGCTCGGCGCACATGAACGACACCGTGACGCTGACATGTGGCAGATCGACTGATAGACCTCCCCGACGCCGCAGGGGTTTAGGGAGCCAATCCAGAGCAGGCAATGCCCCCCTACCGCACCGCCAGCGTCACGCCCGCGGGGCTCGTCACTCCGCCGATGGTCAGCTCGATTGGCACCGTGTCACCCGGGGCGATGCCGTTCGGGACCACGGCGTTGATTTGCAGCACTCCCTGCACGATGCCCGGCGCCGCGCCCTGATACAGCACCTGCGCCGCAACGCCGCCAATCCGCACCACGACATTCTGGCTGAGCGTGGCGAACGGCGCCTGCGCGATCGAGCCATCGAGCACGGTAGACGACATGGCGCCGCCGCCGGTGGCGTAGATCATGACCACGCTTCCCATGCCGGCGGGCGCGGCCGCGGAATTCACCGTGTAGTCCTGGTTCAGAATCGAGCCCTGCCCTTTGCCCGATTGGTTCGCTGTGAAGATGGCCGGGGCGGCGGCGGCAACCGTCAGCGCGATCGAACTGGATCGCGTTCCCAGATACTCCACCTGCAACTGCGTGTTGCTGCGCGCCTGCAATCCAAACGGCGCGACGGCGCCGGCTTGCCCGCTTACGGAATAAAGCATCGGTGCGGCGATGCCGTCGAACAGGACACGCGTGCCGCCGGCGATGGTATCCAGTTGCCCCGAAGCAGTTGGCGCCGGCTTCTGTAACGTCGCCGGGCCGATGTTGGCGCCGAAGATGGTGATCACTTCGCCCGGCGCCACCGCACCGGGTTGCAGGCTCGCCGCGCTGACCACTCCTTGCGGCGTGAACACCGGCGCGCTCGGGCCGCTGCCGGATGTACCCTGCGTCACCGCAAACGTCTGTCCCGCGATGGTCATGCTGCCGGTACGGAAATCGTTGGCGCCCGCCGTTTTGGCGACCGTGTATGGCACCGTGCCGTTGCCGTTGCCCGGGTTGCCGCTGCTGATCGCGATCCAGGAGACGTCTCTCGCCGCCTGCCAGGGACAGCCCGCCGCGGTGTTCACCGCTACCGCGCCGCTGCCGCCGCTGTTGTCGAACGATGCGTTTGCCGGCGCCAGCGTGTAGCTGCAATTCAACCCGCTCGAAGGCGCAGTCACCTGCGCCCACCACGTACCGAAGGCGCCGGTGCGGTTGGGCGGTGGCGTAGCCGCGTACTCTTGAATGGTCCAGAAGTCCAGTTCGTTCACCGGGTCCACCAACGTCGCGCTGTAATCGCCCCAGCGATTGCTGCCGGAGCGCGCACCGGGACTTACATACGGCGATTCGCCGGCTTTCAGCAGCACCCCCGGCTGCATGGTGTTCAGCGGATCGTTGGGGGTTCGGATGGCAAACATTGCACTGGGGTAATCGTTGGCGCTGAATCGCGTGTAGCCGATCAGTGCTTCGTTGTTCTTGTTGACGGCGATCGTCGGGTAGGCGTAGAAAAACGTGCCGCTCGGGTCATCGATGCGCCCACGCTGCACCAGCGCTGGAGTCGTTCCCGAGGGGTCGATCTGGTACCACTGTGCGGCCGCGCGCGTGGGCTGCCCGTACGGCACAAAGACCGTGTGCGCGCACCAGATGGTGCCGTTGCGCATCAGGCAGTTATCCAACCTGCTGTCGCCGGTATCGATCTTCACCGAAGTGCCCAATTGCGGTCCAAAATCCCCCTCGTTGGGCCCGGTATCGGACCAAGGATCGGCGATGTTGACCGTGCCCACATTCCCGCCCGTGAAGGTCTCCGCGCCCACCGCGCCCTCGATCTTGCTGATCCGTATCGTGCTGGAGCCGGCCACCGGTCCGAAATCGGTGGCGAACTCCTGCGCCAGGTACAGCGTGTTCGGGTGGCTGTTGTCGTAGTCGCGAACCGGCGTGAATTCGCCATTCGGGTCGCTGAAAGTCACGTGATTGCCGGCACCGTTCTGCTGGTAAAGGTCCGCCTTGCTGAAGACATAGAGGTTGGTGGTCACGTAGTTGCCGGAGCCGCGGATCTGGAACAGGTTCATCGAAACGACCACCCAGTTGGCGTTGAAGCCGAGGGCAGGGAAGTCGCCCCACCGATTGGAGGAGCCGACATCCACCTTGAAATAATTCCAGGTTCCGCCGGGGTCGCCCGTCTGCGTCGTCGCCACTAACAAAGCGGAGCTTGCAACCTCGCCATTCACCGCCGCGCAAGCGATCCAGCGGTCGGCGGATGAGTCGTAGTAGATTCTCGGATCGAAGGTGTCGCTGAATTTGCCGAGCGGGGACCAGAACGCGTTCAGAGTGATCGGAAAGTTCTCCCGGGCGAAACCGCCGCGTGAGTGAATCATGACCTGGGTATTCAGCATGGTGACCACGTGCCGCGGCCCCACCGCTCCCTCTGTGTCCGGTGGAATCGCCGTGAAGTTATCCGCCAGCCCCTGGAATCCGCTGAAGTTCGGGATCGCGGTTGCCACCGCGGACGGAGCGATTTCCGGCTGCCGCGCTGGCGTGCCGGATGGCTTCGCCGAATTCCGGCGGCGCACCGCGCGCTCCGGTTCGTGGCTCTCGCGCTGCAACCCATCGCTCGCCACCGCCCGGTTCTTCGGCTGGCGCGCCAGTTCGTCGAGGCTGGCCGACGCCCGTGCCGCCGCTACTTGACGGGTTTGGGCGAAGGAAGAGACGCTCCAAAGGATAAGGCGGGGATTGCAAAGTGGCGGAGACCAATACTCACAATGTCTTGACGTCCTCTCAGCGTCGCGGTTTCAATCAACAGTCTGCCATACTGAGAGTTCAATCTGGCATGAACCCTCAGGAACCGATTTTGTTGCGAAGCGCCCGCTGGCTGGCGTTTGGATCGGCCACCGCGATCATGCTCGGAATCGCGCCCTCGCAGATCCTGCTGGCGCTCGCGTTTGCCGCCCTGCTGGCCTGCGGCGAGAAGTTGCGCTTGCCGCGCATCCGCCTGCCGCTCGCACTCTTCCTGCTCGGGACCGTGATTTCCCTGTTGTTGTCGGACGATCCCGCCGCCGGACTTCCGCAAATTCGCAAGTTTTACGTCTTCCTCGAGCTGCTGGTCGTGTTTTCGCTCCTGCGCAGCCTGGCCATGGTCCGCCTCCTCTTCCTCACTTGGGCGGGAATCGGGGCGCTCACCGCCATCCGCGGATGCATCCAGTTTGCCGGCAAGGTGCAGGAGGCGCATCGCCTCGGCCGTAACTTTTACGAGTTCTACGTCGGCGAGCGCATCACCGGCTTCACCAGCCACTGGAATACCTATTCCGCCGAAGAGATGTTCGCCCTGATCATGCTGGCGTCCTTTCTGTTCTTTGCCCCGGCGGCCAGG
>JADGNT010000446.1 GCA_017883345.1 Candidatus Solibacter sp.
GCCTTCCAGTTCGATCGGGTTCTGGGTGGCCAGCACGAAGAACGGGTTGGGCAGCGTGTACATGTTGCCGCGCACCGTACAACTGCGCTCCTGCATGGCCTCGAGCAGGGCGCTCTGCGTCTTGGGTGGCGTACGATTGATTTCGTCGGCCAGCAGGATGTTACCGAAGATGGGGCCCTGCACGAACGTCCAGGTGCGTCGTCCGTTGGTGGGATCTTCCTCGATGATGTCCGTGCCGGTGATGTCGCTCGGCATCAGGTCGGGGGTAAACTGGATGCGTTTAAACACCAGGCCCAGCGTCTGTGCCATGGTGCGTACCAGCAGGGTCTTGGCGGTGCCGGGCAGGCCGGTGATCAGACAGTGGCCGCCCACAAACAGGGCGATCATGACCTGATCCAGAACCTCCTCCTGGCCCACGATCACGCGACGCACCTGCGTCACGATCTCGCGTTGCACCTGGCGAAAGCGCGCGATGCGCGATCTTAGAACTTCGGGCTCCAACTGCGTCACTGTTGACATGATTTGTCCGTTTCTACTTCCTGTCTGCGGTAGTGCTCAATTCTAACAATAGCTTTTGCGCGGGACGGAACCCCGGCGCCGTTTCCAGGGCGGCCAGCAATTCTTCCTTCGCCTGCTCGTCCTGTTTGTCGGCGCGATAGGCGCGGGCGAGGTCGAAATGCGCCTGCGCGGGGTCCTGCGGATTGCGCGCCAGTACGGCGGCAAATTCGCGGATCGCCCCCTTGACGTTGCCCTGGACCAGCCATAGGCCCCCCAGGCTGCGATGCGCGGCGGCGTCCATCGGATAGATAAAATTCAGGCGGTTCAACGCGTCGGCGGCCTCCGCGGTGCGGCCCGCCTCTTCCAAAGTCTTCGACAGCAGCTTCAACGATTCCGGATCGCGCCCGCCGATCTTCTCGTAGCGCGATAACTCCGCGATGGCCGCCGGTTTGTCGCCTTTGGCCAGGTACGCCGCGGCCAGCGCCTCGTACACGCTGTGCTCTTCGACGTAGTCGGGATACATGTCGCGGATCGCCGTGCCTTCCTTGATGACGGCGTCCCAATCCTTGGCGGTGGACTTTTCCACCAGCGATTTCAGACCCTTTTTCCACTCGTCGAAATGGTCCACGGCATTCTTGGTGTCGGCTTCGACGTAGGCCAAAAAAAGCTCGTCGAACTCGGCCGGCTCGATCTTCAGTTCCTTGCGGACCACCGACACGGTATCAACGCCAGCGCCGAAATCGTGCAGCATGGCCAGCAGCGTATCCCAGCTCCACTTTTCGTCGATGTAATCGCAGATGCGGCCGGCCTGGAAATAGCTGACGATGACCTGCGCCGGCGCCGTCGGATGCACGAACCCGCGATCCAGCTCGGCGATGGGCAGCAGTTTCTTGTTCTTGATGGCGCCGATCACGTCCGGGTTCAGACGGTCGCCCCAATCCGGCGAGATGGCGGTTTCTTCGTGCACGGCTAGCCCCTCGGTGAACCAGCGCGGCACGCGATGGCCGGTGGCGGTGAGCGTGTACACGTGGCTCATTTCGTGCCACAGCGTGGACGCCCAATGGAAGGAGCCGGGCTTGCGTCCCGAGGGGCTGTCCATGGCCACGGAGTAGCCGAAGGTCACGCCCAAAGCGCCCAGTCCCGGCAGGCCCAGCGTGCGCACGGCGAAATCCTCGTGGTTAGGGTAGACCTCCACCTGCACCGGCTTTTCCAGCTTCAGCTTGTACTTCTTTTCGTAGGTCGCCATGGCGCGATCCATCTCGCTCTGAAAGTAGGGGCGCAGCAGTTCCGCTTCCTTCTTGTCGAGCTTGAGGATGGTCGTGGGGGTGGTGAAGGTGACGAAATTCTTGTAGGTATCCATCAGCTTCAGCGAATTGCGCGTGGCGGCGTCCTGGAATTCGTTTTTGAAGCAGAGTTCGAGCTGTTGGTAAGCTTCTTCGTTTTGGCCAAGGCGCATCAGGTTGATGCCCAGCTTGGAGCGCGCGCTATACAACTGAGGGTCCAGTTCGATGGCCTTGCGGAGATACTGGATGCCTTCCTCGTAGCGCCGGTTCATCACGAAGAAATGCCCGATGGTTTCATAGCCTCGGGCGGTGTGCGGGTCCCACGAGGTATCCTTCTTGTCCGCCAACAGATCGATGGTGGCCAGAACCGCCTTGCCCTGGACGGAATTCGGATCGATCGCCAGCGCCTTTTTGGCTTGCTCGGTGGCCTTGGGATTATCGTTGTCTTCGAGCGCGATGCGCGCCAGGAGTTCCTGGGCCTCCAACAGCTTGGGGTCGATCTCCAGGGCCTTCTTGGCCAGGTCGCCGGCGCGCGCCTCGAAGTTCTCCGATGCCAGCAGCGCCAGCCCCACCAGTGCGCCCGCGTGGTCCTTCTTGATTTCCAGGGCTTGGGCAAAGAGCTCCTGTGCGTAGTCGGGTTCGGTGTGCTCCATCGCCATGCGGCCCAAACGCACTTTGTAATCCGGGTTCTTGGGCTCCTTCGCCACCAACGCCAGGAAGACCTCATTGGCTTCCTTGAATCGCCGCGCCTTCCACAATGCTTCCGCCTGGTCCAGCGTTTGGGCGAGCAGGGTTTGCGCGGGCAGAGTCAGGACGAGCAGAAGCGTTACGGCGCCCAGCCGTGGGAGGTATTTCACTTGGCTTTCCCTCACGGTTTGTCGAGGGCCTCCTGCGTTCTGGCGAGTTCCAGGAGGAGTTGCGTGAGCTGGCGCTTGTACTCCTGGGCCGGCATCGCGGCCTTTTCGAATTTCAACTTTTCGATGGCCTGTTCGAGCTGTTCCTTCTTGTCCAGCAGGGGCCGTTTGTTGGGGTCGCGGGCGGCGGCGGCATTGGCCCCGAGGCGCACCACGGTGAAGGATGCCGCCAGTTTGCCCTGGCCGTTTTCCGTCGTGACGGTGCGCTCGCCCGTTCCTTTTCCGGTGTCCTCGATCACCGAATGTTCGGTGGCGAGGCGCTTCTGGGTGTCGAAGAATTCGGTGGTTTTGGTCTGCGCGTAGCGGAAGGCTTCGAGCGCGCTGATGGACTCGTTCTTGTCGGTGTCCGCCGCCGGTTCGCGCAAGGCTTCGGCGAAGTAGCGCGCGAAGTTGGTGGCGTTCTTTTCGGACCCCGTCTTGGTGGCGGCGATCACGATGCGGTTGGGACGCCGCAACTGCTCGATCGATCCGCCGCTCGAACTGGTCATGTTCACCACCAGTTGGCGCTGCGCCGGTACACGATCCAGCAGGGCGGCCAATTCCGTCGCCGTCAGGTCGGCACCCGGGATGTTGAACTTGTAATCGTGCCCGTCGTAAGTGCCGTGCCCGATCAGAATGACCACCAGGGAATCGGCCGGCTTGGCCTGTTTGGCGAGGTCCGCGAAGCGCGTGCGGATCTGCTCCAACCGGGGCGCATTCAGAGTGGTCACCGATGAATCGCCGCCGGCCTTCTTCAGGCTTCCATCGATATCCTCGGCCCACATCTTGAAGCGCTGCGCGTAGTCGGGTTCGCCGCCGAGCCCGGCGATGGTGAGGTAGTACGTCACCGCGCCCGTCGCCGCCGGCGCGGAGAGCGCGGCCAGCAGCAGCATGGCCAAGGTTTTCATACCACGCCCCACTTCCTGCGCAGCAGCCATTCGGAGGCGCGGATGGCCAGTGCCAGGAGGAAGATCACCGGCATATCCCAAAGATCGCGGGTCTCGCGCGTGGTGATTCCCGCCTCGGAGTAGGAAATTTCATTCGTTAACTTGGACGCCTCATCCGGCTTGTAGTACCGCCCGCCGGTCTGCTCGCTCAGTTTGGCGAGCAGTTCCTTGTTCTGCGAAGTGCGGAAGTTCTCCGCCACCCCGTCCTCGCGGCGGAAGGTCAGCACGTCGTGGCCGATCTGTTCCGATTCCAGCCCGGCCAGAATCTCCACTACATACGACCCGGGTTTCTCCGCCGTCCATTCCCCGCCGTATATCCCTTCTTCCAGGGGAACGGGGGAAAGTTCCATAGTTGCGCTCGTGCCGTCGGGCTCAAGGAAACGCGCCTGGACCTTGGCGTTGGTCACCGGCTTGTACTGTTTGTCGCGGACTTCCACGCGGACCGGCACCTTGGTCTCGTCGCTCAATACCGATTTGGGCGTGGTAGCCACCACCTGCCCCGGAGTGTCGTTCACCAGGTGGCGGAACATCTGCTGCCAGAAGGTGGCGTGGGTTTTGTCGGCATGGTCGAGCCACATCTTCCAGCGCCAGCTTCCTTCGGTGGCGAACAGCACGGTGCGCCCGCGTCCGTAGTTCTGGGTCACCAGCAGCGGCTGGGGCCGCTTGCCCGCTGGAGCCACTTCCAGCAGCGTGGTGGCGCCCGGTTTGGCCTCGCCGGCATCCTGGTAGTTGGCGATCTGCGGAATCTTCTTCCAGCGTTCGGCGTTGCGCGCCGGATTCTCGTCCAGGCGGCAGAGCACGCCCTGCGCTCCCTGCGCGGTCAGCGAAACGCTGGAAAAATCGCGATGGAACGTGCCACGATCATTCGGCAGCCGGACCGGAACCAGATCGGCCATGGCGGAATTCTGCCACCCGCCATCGCTCAAAGAGGCGCGCCCGGCGATGAACAGCAGACCGCCGCCGCGCCGATCCACAAAATCGCGAATCGCCTGTTGTTGCGGCGCGGTGAAGTAGCTCGCCTCCACGCCGCCAATGATCAGCCCCTGGTAGGCAAACAGCTCTTCGGGCTTGGCCGGGAAGCCGTCTTCCAGTTCCTTGGCGTCCTTGATGCCCTGCCGGTAGATCTTGTTCTGCGTGGTGCGCAGCATGCTCGGGATTTCGATGCCGATGTCGGGGTAGTCCTCAATGGCGCGCCGGATGAACTTGTACTCCCACACCGGTTCGCCCTGGATGTAGAGGATGCGCGGCTTGCGCGCCTCCACGTTGACCACGCGGGTGATTTTGTTGTTGAGCTGGTTCGCTTCGCCGTTAATCGTGTCCACCGAGATCTCTAGCGTCTTGGGCCCCGCCGTCCCGCCATTGAACACCAGGGTCTCCGGCTGCAACTGTCCGTTCTCTTTGAATGTGATGTCCTGGGAGACCAGCACCTTGCCGCTTTCGCGCACGGTCAGCTTGCTCTTGACGCCGGAGAGT
>JADGNT010000447.1 GCA_017883345.1 Candidatus Solibacter sp.
GTACGAGGAATCGTTGGCCGACCGCCAGCGCATGATGGAAAAGCACGGTCTGATTGGTCGCCGCTACGCGGGCGAAGTGCGCCAGATCATTTCCGGATCCATCGGCCTGGACGATTGGGAATGGGGCGTCGATCTCTTCGCCGAAGACCCGGCCGTCTTCAAGCGCCTCATCTACGAAATGCGTTTCGACGAAGTCAGCGCCGTGTACGCGCTCTTCGGTTCGTTCTATGTGGGCGTGCGCGTGGCGGCCGCCGACATCGCCGGAATCCTCTAACCTTGACCCAGACCATCCACATCGCCGGCGGCGGCTTGTCCGGCTGCGAAGCCGCCTGGCAGATCGCCCGCCGCGGAATTCCGTGTGTCCTCCACGAAATGCGTCCCGTGCGCCCCACCCCCGCGCACCAGACCGATCGCCTCGCCGAACTCGTCTGCAGCAACTCGCTCAAGAGCGAGTCCGCTGCCACCGCGCCCTGGCTCCTCAAAGAGGAACTCCGCCGCCTCGATTCGCTCCTCCTCCAGGCCGCCCAAAAAGCCCGCGTCCCCGGCGGACACGCTCTCACCGTCGATCGCGGCCTCTTTGCCCAGGAGGTCACCGCCGCCATCGCCGCCGAGCCGCTCATCCGCCTCCGCCGCGACGAAGTCACCGCCTTGACCGATGACGCCATCTGGATCGTCGCCAGCGGCCCGCTCACCAGCGGCCCCCTCGCCGAGGAAATCGCGCGCCTCACCGGCTCCGGCCGCCTCTACTTCTACGACAGCATCAGCCCCATCGTCGCTGCCGAGACCGTCGACACCAGCATCGCCTACTGGGCCTCGCGCTACGGCAAATCCACCGATGGCACCGACGACTACCTCAACTGCCCGCTCGACCGCGGCCAATACGAGCATTTCGTCGACGAGTTGCTCCAGGCCGCCTCCGTCTCCGCCCACATTCCCGAAGACAACACCAGCTACTTCGAGGCCTGCCTCCCCATCGAGGAAATCGCCCGCCGCGGCCGCGACACGCTGCGCTTCGGCCCCATGAAACCCATGGGCCTGGATAACCCGCGCACCGGCCGCCGTCCCTGGGCCGTGGTGCAACTCCGCCAGGAAAACCTGCGCGCCGAGAGCTTCAACCTCGTCGGCTTCCAGAATCACATGAAGTTCGGCGAGCAGGCCCGCGTCCTGCGCCTCATCCCCGGCCTCGAGAACGCCGAGTTCCTCCGTTTCGGCCAGATCCACCGCAATACCTACATCAACGCCCCCGCGCTCCTCACCCCCACCCTGCAACTGCGCACGCGCCCCGAAATCTTCTTCGCCGGCCAGATTTCGGGCGTCGAAGGCTACGTCGAATCCATCGCTACCGGACTCATGGCCGGCATGCACGCCGCCGCTTTTGCCCTCGGCGAGACCCCGCGCCCCCTGCCGCGCTCTACCGCCCTCGGCTCGCTCTGCCACTACGTCTCCGCGGCCGACCCGAAGGACTACCAGCCCGCCAACATCACCTTCGATCTGCTCCCGCAACTCGACGAGGCCGCTCGCGATCGCTTGCGCCGCGATAAGAAAGCGCGCCATGCGCTGGTCTGCCAACAGGCGCTCGAAGCGCTCGCTGTGTACCAGAATGCCGACCTGGATGCCGACCGCCATGCCCGCGTCTGAACTCGCACGCCAGATCGCTCTCTACCTCGACGATCTAGCCCGCGCCGGCAATTCCGCCCACTCCATCCGCGCCTACGATTCCGACCTGCGCCAGTTCCTCGCCTACCTCTCGCCCCCCGATCTCGCCCCGCCCGAACCGGCGGCCATCGACCTCTTACTCCTCCGCGAGTGGCTGGCCTCGCTCTACGGCGACCAACTCGCCACCGTCACCCTGCGCCGCAAACTCGCCGCCGTCCGCGGCTTGTTCCGCTTCATGCTGCGCGAAGGCGTCGTCCCGCTCAACGTCGCCCGCCTGGTACGCACGCCCAAGGCCCCGCAGAAGCTCCCCGAAGTGATGAGCGCCGAGCAGGTCAACGTGCTCCTCGACGGTGTCGCCGCCGGGAAACTCGAGCGTCCTTTTCCCGCGCGCGACCGGGCTATCTTCGAACTGCTCTACGGCTGCGGCATCCGCGTCAGTGAACTCGCCGGCCTCGACCTGGAAGATCTCGACCGCTCCGCGGGCTGGCTGCGCGTCCGCGGCAAAGGCAAGAAGGAACGCCAGGTGCCGCTGCCCGGCAAGGCCGCCGAGGCGCTGGAGCTCTACCTCGGCGAACGTCCCATCGTGCGCGAGGAGCGCGCCGTCTTCCTCAACCACCACAACTCGCGCCTCAGCACGCGCGGCATCGGCGGCATCGTCAAGCTCTACGCCACGTACCTCGCCGGCGACCCCTCGGTGCACCCCCACAGCTTCCGCCACGCCTTCGCCACGCACCTGCTCGCCGATGGCGCCGACCTGCGCTCCATCCAGGAACTCCTCGGCCACGCCCGCCTCTCCACCACCCAGAAATACACCCAGGTGTCGCTCACCGACCTCATGGCGGTCTACGATAAGGCGCATCCCAAAGCATGATTGCCGCCTTCCGCCAAGAGATCCGTCCCATGCTGCGCCTCGCCGCGCCGCTCGCCATGGCCGAACTCGGCTGGATGTCGATGGGCTTCGTCGATGCCCTCATGGCCGGACGCCTCGGAGCCGCCGCCATCGGCGCCGGCAGCCTCGGCAACATGCTCTTCTTCCCCATCGCCATCTGCGGCACCGGCATGCTGCTCGGCATGGATACCCTGGTCGCGCAAGCCTTCGGCGCCAGGGACGATGCCGCCTGCCGCCGCACCCTCGTCCAGGGCCTCTGGATCGCCGTGGGTGTCGCACCGGTAGTCTGCCTGCTGCTCGCTCTGACGATCCCCCTGCTGCGCGCCATCGGCACCAACCCACGCGTCATGGAATTGCTCGGCCCCTTCCTCCACGCCCTGCTCTGGGGCGTGCTCCCCCTGCTCTTCTACACCGCCTTTCGCCGCTACCTGCAGGCGATGAACATCGTCAAGCCGATCACCTTCGCCGTAATCAGCGCCAACCTCCTCAACTTCGCCGGCAACTGGCTGTTCATGTACGGCAATTGGGGCGCGCCGCGTCTGGGCCTCGAAGGCTCGGGATACTCCACGTCCATCTCCCGCGTCTATATCGCGCTGGTACTTCTGATTGCGGTCCTCCGCCACCAGCGGAAATCTGCCTATCCCCATCTGCCTGCAATGGTGGGGCACGCTTCAGCTTGCCAACGCCCGCTTGCGGGCGCATCTTTTCTCGGCTGGCGTCCGCAGTGGACGCTCATCCGCAATCTGATCACCCTGGGATTTCCCTCCGCCATGCAGATTCTCGTGGAAGGCGCAGTCTTCGCCGTCGTGACCGTGATGGCCGCGCGCTTCGACGAAGTCTCGCTGGCCGCGCACAGCATCGCCGTCAACGTCGTCTCCATCACCTTCATGGTGCCGCTCGGCATCAGTTCCGCCGCCGCCGTAAGGGTCGGGCAGGCGGTCGGCCGGAAATCCCCGGCGGGCGTTGCCGTCTCCGGTTGGACCGCGCTGCTGCTCGGCGCCGGATTCATGAGCGCCGCCGGACTGGCGCTCGCCTTTGTCCCCCGCTGGATCGCCCGCCTCTACACCCCGGAAGCCGCCGTCATCGCCGCTAGTAGCGCGCTGCTGCGCATCGCCGCCCTCTTCGAAATCTTCGACGGCCTCCAAGTCGTCGCCACCGGCGCCTTGCGCGGACTGGGTGACACACGAACCCCCGCCCTCGCCCACCTGGCCGGCTACTGGCTGATCGGCATGCCGGTAGCCTACGTCCTCTGCTTCTCCTACGGCTGGGGTGTGACCGGCATCTGGGTCGGCCTGACCAGCGCCCTGATCCTGATCGGCCTGATCCTCTTAGTCGCCTGGCACCGCGAAATCGCGTCCGGTTCGCGCAGGGCTTGAGGGCCGATTCCGAGCTGCGCACGATAGCCAGCGCCCGCTCGGCGCCTCGAAATCCTGTTAGCCTGAGAGCAGGAGTCCCAGATGACTATTGACATCTCACCCCAGATTGAGGCCCGGCTCAAAGCCAAAGCTTTCACTGAAGGCGTCTCGGTCGGGGAGTACGTAGAGCGACTGGTGTTCGAGGAGGACACCCGCCGCATCCGGCTCACCGAATTTACCCGAGCAATGGATGGACGCCTGAGGTCGCTGAACGGCGGGGAGAGCGTGGACGGTGAGGAAGTCATGGCCCGACTCATCGGCGAGCTCGATGAACACGAGGGCGGACCCAGCGCACGGTGAGCCGATTTCTCTTTGGCCGGTACGTGGAAGGCGACCTCCGGGAGATCCGCGATTACATCGCCAAGGAGAGTCCGGGATTCGCGCTGCGCTTGATGGTGCGCTTTGTCGGAGCTTTCCGCCTGTTAGCACATCACCCGGAACTGGGGCATGTCCGCGAAGACTTGCCGGTACCGTCGCTCCGGTTCTGGGCGGTTGGGTCTTATCTTGTCGTCTACCTCGTCGAGAGACCGAGCGGGATCGTAGCTGTTGTGCACGGTGCACGGGATGTGCCAAGTGTCGTCAATCGTCGCCTGTAGGCCAGGGTGCCGCCCGTACGCCTTGGCTTGCCTAGAACGCCCAGCTCACGCTCGTATACCCCGTGTTCGCGTGAAAGTTCTGATAATACCCCAGCAGCCCGAACTGTTCGTGGTAGTTATAAAACTGCCAGCCCGCGTTCCACCGCACCTTCGGAGTGATCCGCACCGACACCCGCCCTAGCGGCGATTGGTACGACAGCGGGAACGTCTGCACGCCGGCGAAGAGCGCCGCCGCCGGGCTTACCCCGCCGGTCGCGGGATCAGGTACAGTCGCCACGACGGCGCGGCCGTCCCCCGTATCCTTGGTGATCGTATATCCCACGTACACGTCCGCCCGCTTCGCCACCGCAAAGCGCACCCCGAAGTTCGCCGCATGCACGTTGCTCAGGTACAGCGAGTTGCCGCTCTGCAGCGTCGTCCGGCCCGTGCCCGCGAAATACGCGATCCCACTCACCGTATCCAGATGCAGCTTCATGTAACCCGCATCCAGCGCGAACCAGTCCTTCGGCGCCCAGCTTGCGTTCGCCGAGTA
>JADGNT010000448.1 GCA_017883345.1 Candidatus Solibacter sp.
ACACGGCAGGCACGAGTGCCTGCGCCACATCGGCTGGACGGAGTGTGAGAAATGCGGCTTAAGACTGCTTTGTTCCTGATCCTGCTGGGGGCCGTCCAGGCGCCCGCCCAACCGGGCGATTCCGCCAAACTCTGCGCGCAGATCCCGCCGCTCGCCGAACAACTCACCAAGATCTCGGGGATGCCCTTGCGCCACGCCGTGCCCTGCGACTTCATCACCAAGGAGAAGATCAAGGAGTTCCTCAACAAGCGCGTCAAGGAAGTCGCCAAGCCCGAGGATCTGCGCGCCGAGGAGCTCACGCTCAAGAAATTCGGCCTGGTGCCGCCGGATTTCGACCTGGCGAAAAACACTATCGAGCTGCTCACCGAGCAGGCCGCCGCCTTCTACGACTACGACCGCAAGAAGCTGTTCGTCACCGACACCACCGCCTCGGAGACCCAGGAGCCCGTGCTCTCCCACGAGATCGCCCACGCCATCGCCGACCAGAACTACAACCTCTCCAAGTTCATCAAGGCGGGCCGCAAGAGCGATGACGGGGCCACCGCGCGCCTCGCCGTCATGGAAGGCCAGGCCACCTGGCTGATGTCCGAACTGCTGGCGCGCAAGATGGGGCAATCGCTCAAGGATTCGCCGGCGCTGCTGGCCATGATGAGCGGCGCCACCGAAGGCGCGGCGGGGCAGTACCCGGTCTTCGACAATGCGCCGCTCTACCTGCGGCTGACCCTCATCTTCCCCTATACCAAGGGCATGCTCTTCCAGAATGCGCTCTTCGACCGCGACGGCCAGAAGGGATTCACCGAGGTCTTCCGCAAGCCGCCCGTCTCCACCCAACAGATTCTCCACCCGGAGAAATACTTCAGCGGCGTCAAACCCACCCAGCCGGACCTTCCGCAACCCCACCTCCCCAAAGGCTACAAGAGCCTGGTGGGCGGATCGCTCGGCGAACTGGAGCACGCGGTCATGCTGGAACAGTACTCCGGCAAGGCGCGCGCCGCCGACATCGCGCCGCACTGGCGCGGCTGCGCCTTCGACCTGGAGGAGAACAAGAAGGCCGGCCGTATCGTGCTGCTCTACGCCGTGGAATGGGACAGCGAAGAGGCCGCCCGCCAGTATTTCGCCGCCTATCGCGCGCAGCTCTCGAAGAAATGGAAACAGATGGCCGTCGCCACGGAAACCGGCGACGCCGTCACCGGCGCCGGCGACGATGGCCGCTTTGAGTTACGCCGCAAAGGCGCCACGGTCACCAGCATGGAAGGTTTGCCCCCTGCGATAGACTGAGTTTATGCGTTTCTTTCGGGTGATCGCGGCACTGACTCTACTGGCCATGGCGATCGCGTCCGCGCGCGCCGCCAATCTGCCGCGTCCTTCGCCGGATTTCGCCATCAACCTCGGCCAGGGTAAGCAAGTCCGCATCAGCCAGTACAAAGGCAAGACCGTCGTGGTCGCGTTCATCCTGACGTATTGTTCCCATTGTCAGAAGGCGATCGGCGTTCTCTCCAAGATGCAGAGAGAGTACGGCGCGCGCGGCCTGCAGGTGCTGGCCTCCGCCACCGAGGAGATGGCCGCCGCCGCCCTCCCCGGCTTTTTGCGCCAGTTCGACCCGCCGTTCCCGGTGGGCATCAACACCGCCACCGAATTCATCACCTACATGCAACATCCCACCATGCTCCAGTTGATCATGCCGGGGCTGGTGTTCATCGATAAGGACGGGATCATCCGCGCGCAATACGAAGGGCGCGACACGTTTCTCGAGGAAACCGGCGTGGAGAAAAACATCCGCGCCAAAGTCGAAGAGATGCTGACACCGCCCGCCGCCGCGCCGAAAAAGGCCGGGGCGAAAAAGGGTGTCGCGAAGAAATCCAACTAAGTTCCCGAGGCGATCAGCCGACGCCCAGGCGACTCTCTATTCCGTCGTCTTGCCGTCGAAGTGTTCGTTGTCGGCCTCCGCGTCGGCGCGCGTATGGTGGACGACGCCGTCCCGATGATTCGGCGGCGCATAGATCGTATAGAGCTTCAGTGGAACACTGCCGGTATTGACGATGTTGTGATTCGTCCCGGCCGGGACGACTACCGCCCAGCCCGCTCGGATCGCTGTCCGAACGCCATCGAGCACCGCCTCACCGGTCCCCTCCTCCACGCGAAAGAACTGGTCGAGCTTGTGGACTTCCGCCCCGATCTCTTCCTTGGGCTTTAACGCCATCAAGACGAGCTGGCAATTCTTTGCCGTATAAAGTACTCGGCGAAACTCGACGCTCTTGACGGCGAGATCCTCGATGTCCTGCACAAAGCCTTTCATAACGCGACTCCTCTTTCGTTTTGCCCCACGGGGGCGTTCGATGACATGCAGAGCAGGCGCACTGTTTTCCAGCCGCCTTGCCCACGAAGGTATCACAATATCAAGAAGCTCCGGCCTTTGAGTCGCCGCGCCGGAGAGCGGAAAAGCACAGAACTTCGCGGGACGCTCAAGATCCGGTGATCTTTGCCACCAAAGCGTCCAGCAAAGCCGCATCCGGGACGCTGCCCTGGGCGATGCGCGCATTGCCGCCGCCGCGGCCGCCCGCTTCGGTGAGCGCCGCCTTCAGCAGCTTGCCGGCGTCCACTCCGGAATCCGCCGACGCGGCCAGCAATACCGAGGGCGGATCCTTCAGCGTCGCTACGTAAACGCTCCTCGTCTGCGCGGTGAAGTTCTGCGCTACCGCGCGCAGGTCTTCCAGGTTGCCGCGATCCAGCCGCTCGACGGCGCGCCGCATGCCATCCGGACCGGGCTCGGTAGCGGTGTAGAGTTCCTTGCCCTGATAGGCCGCCAGATCGAGTTCCAGCTTGCGGCGCGCTTTCTCGCCCGCCTTCGCCGCCTCCAGTTGCGCGGCCACCATCGGAGCCACTTCGTCCAGCGGCGCCGAAAAGAGCTGCGCGATTCTGCTGAGCGCCTCGAAATCCGCCCGCGCGCGCCGCACCGCGCGCCCGCCGCACACGAACTCGACGCGGACCGATTGCCGGATCTTCTCCGTCCGGCGCAGCAGGATCGGCCCGATCTCCCCGGTGGTGCGCACGTGCGTGCCGCCGCACGCGCTGCGGTCCAGCCCGTCGATCGACACGATGCGCAGCGTGCCCGCACGTTCCGAGGCCTTACGCAGCCCCTGCGCCACGCCAGCGTCCTCAAACCGCACGTCCACCGCGCGATTCTCGGAAACCAGTTGGTTGGCGCGCCGTTCGGCCTCAATCACGGTGCGCGCCTCCACCGGCCCGCCTTCCAGATCGATAGTGGCAGACTCCGCGCCCAAATGAAAACTCACGGTGTGCAGCCCGAAGAGTTCCTCGAACACGGCCGAGAGCAGATGCTGCCCGGAGTGCTGCTGCATGTGGTCGAAGCGCCGCGTCCAATCGATTTCGCCCGCCACTTCGCCCGCCGCCGCCAGCGGCGCCGCCAACCGGTGCGCGATGCGCCCCTCCTCCTCCACCACTTCGACCACCGCCACCCCGGCGATCGACCCCACATCGAACGGCTGCCCGCCCGACGCCGGATAGAACAGGGTACGGTCCAGGTATACGGTGCGCCCGTCCGCGGAGCGCTCCACCACCCGCGCCTCAAACTCGCGCAGGTAGGAATCGGTGTAATAGAGCCGTTCAGTCATAGGAATCACTGCTATTGTTGCAGGTTGACGGTGGGACAGACCATCGCCTTTTGTGGTCTGTCATGCCTCGTAAAGGCACGGCTGGTTGACAGACGACAAAAGGCGATCGTCTGTCCCACACAATGTAATGTTTTTGTCGCCGGGCCGGGATCGCCAAAATCGGGTGCTATATTCGGGGTTTAGGTACGCATTCTCTAAAATGATCACCCATCCCAAAGGCACCCGCGCTCGTGTTCTGTTCAGTTCCGTCTTTGGTCCCTACGCCCAGGACGATGAATTCGGCAGCCGCAAGATCAACCCGATGGAGTTGTACCACAACCAGGTGACGCGCGAGCAGGGGCCGTTCTCCCTGCGCATGTTCCACCGTTCGTGGGGCATCCTCATGATCCAGAAGAACATCTCGGCGCCCACCACGGTGCTGGATTTCCCCACCCGCGAAGCCTTTGCCGGGGAACTGCGCGCCAACCGGTACGACATCGTCGGCATTTCCTCGATCATCGTCAACATCGGCAAGGTGCAAGAGATGTGCCGCATGGTGCGCGAACTGTCGCCGAAGTCCACCATCGTGGTCGGCGGACACGTGGCCGCCATCCCGGAAATCGAGGGCCTGGTCGATGCCGACCACATCGTGCGCGGCGATGGCATCGCCTGGATGCGCCGTTTTCTCGGCGAGGATGACACCGCGCCCATCCGCCATCCCGAAATCATCTCCGGCTTCGGGGCGCGCACCCTGGGCCTCACCCTGCCCATCACCAAAGGCACCACCGCCGCTACGATTATTCCCTCCGTGGGCTGTCCCATGGGGTGCAACTTCTGCACCACGTCCGCCTTCTTCGGCGGCAAGGGCCGCTATCTCAACTTCTACGATTCCGGCAAGGAACTGTACGACGTCATGTGCGAGATGGAAGGCAAGCTCGACGTGAAATCGTTCTTCATGATGGACGAGAACTTCCTGCTGCACAAACGCCGCGCCCTGGAACTGCTGGAATTCATGAAGGCCGGGCACAAGGCGTGGTCGCTGTACGTGTTTTCCTCGGCCAACGCCATCAGCCAGTATTCCATAAGGGAACTGGTGGAACTGGGCGTCTCCTGGATCTGGATGGGCCTGGAATCGCCGCACTCCGCCTACACCAAACTGAAGGGCGCGGACACCATCACGCTCACCAGAGAACTCCGCCAGCACGGCATCAAACTGTTGGGCTCGACGATTGTCGGCCTGGAACACCACACGCCCCAGAACATTGAAGGCGAGATCGAGCACGCCGTGGCGCACGACACCGATTTCCACCAGTTTATGCTGTACACCCCGGTGCCCGGAACCCCGCTCTTCTTCGAGATGAAGGAGCAGGGACGCATGCTGCCCGGCGTCAATCTGGCCGATATCCACGGCCAGCACGAGTTCAATTTCGCCCACGCGGCCATCTCCGCGAAGGAATCCAAATACTGGCTG
>JADGNT010000449.1 GCA_017883345.1 Candidatus Solibacter sp.
CGCGTCCGGACCATCAGGGCCGACCGCCGGTCGCATCCGGATCCTGGGTTATACGCGCCAGAGCGGGCACCGAGGTTCCCAGCCCATTGGACCCCAACCTGCTACGATGGCCCCGTGAACAACCAGACTGAACCGAAGACCGTGGGGCAATGGATTCGATACGTGATCGTCGCTGTCATCGCGCTCTTCCTGGTGTGGTGGATGCTGCGCGTGTATGTTTTCTGAATCGATGCTTACGCACCTGTCGGGGCAGGCTGCGGACCGAGATGCCGGATTCCGGGACTCATTCTGCGGGGCGGCGGATCACGAACCGAAGTCGCGGATCCGCCCATTATGAATGGGAGGGGGCCCCTCGAACCGAATGATCGGCAGCCGTGTGAGGCGAAAAGCAAACCGCCCACTCGCCGGAGGCTCTGGATCACGGTGTACGATGCAAAGCGCGCAGTAACTCCGGGAATGCTCGGAAATAACCTTCGAGCGTCAGCGGCGCCGTTCCGGTGAAACGGAGGACCGTGTCGCTGGTGCGCTGCAGTTCGCCGGCCGCGATCGCCTGGAACCAACCTACGGACAGATCGACACGCCACGCCAAGGGTTCCAGCGGGCTCAGGCGCTTCCGTGCCGCATCGGCGGACTCATCCTCATATCGAAGCTGCCGGCCCAGCAGAGCGGACAGTCGGCTGGCAATGTCGCCCACGCTGAGCGCTTCTGGCCCGGTCACATCGTAAATGCCGCCGGGCCGCTGCCGCAGTGCGGCGGCCGCGGTCCGGGCGACATCTTCCCGGGAAACGAATGCGCCACGCCCCTGCCCCGCCGGTCCGCGGATCACGCCCGCGGCGTCGAAGCGTTCCAGGAACATGTCGAGGTAGAAGGCGTTACGCAGGACGGTGCAAGGGACGCCCGTCGCGAGCAGGTATTCCTCGCTCAAATAGTGATCGCGGGAGAAGGGATATTTCGAGTCCGCAGCAGCCCCTTGAAGCGACAGATAGACGATGTGTCCCACACCCGCCTGCGCAGCCGCCTGAAACGCGTTCCGGTGCAACCGCGCGCGATCGCCCGGTTCGCCGGATGCGGAAACCACCAACGCCGTGCCGACTCCCGCGAACGCATCCTTCAATGTTGCCGGTTCGGCGAAGTCGCCGCGGACCGTCTCGCCTGCCGCCAGCAGCGGCGCGCGCTCCGGGCTACGAGTCATCAGGCGTAGACCGTGTCCGTCACGCGCCAGCAGTTCCGCCGTACGGCGGGCGACCCGCCCAGAGGCGCCAGTAATCAGAATCACACCGGAGCAAGACGTTTTCGTGTTGAGCCTCCGTACCGACGCCAGCGCGTCATCTGTCATCGTATCGCGCGCCAAAGTTCAGGATCTTGGTCGGTGCCGAGGCGGCAGGCCCGGTCACGGAGGCTTGCTAAGCGTTGGGCGCTCCAAAGGCAGCGTCGCCGTCTTCCCGTCGAAATGCCGCCGGACGCCGGATTCCGATTAGCCTGGTGGCCGGCTCTGGTAAGTACGGAGTCCTCCGCCATTTGGAATGGGAGGCCGGACTTCTGCGCTGGAACTGGAAACCGGCTGTTCGGCTCAGCTACCTGGAAGCCAGGGATTCCGGTTTCGTGCAGACGAAATTGGCGGCGTCATCCGTGCTCCCGCTCCCCTTCCAGCGTGCGATTTGGGGATAGGGGCAAAGCGGCCGCGTTCGGGCTACGCCGTTCGGGGGATTCGATCCGCTCTTGTACTTGGTGGCGATGACCTGTTCGGGGGCGACGCCGTCCTCCACCCAACGTTCCAAAGCTCTACCCATATCGTGCTGCCGGTCGCCCTGGGCCGCGCCTGGGCCGAAGCTGTTGGGACCAGAGCCGCCTCCGCAGTGTTGCATACCGGGGACCATGAACAGGCGAACGAACGAGGCGCTGTCTGTGGCGCCCATTTTGGAGACCACGCTTTGGAAGTAGTCGATGGTACTCTGCGCTGGAATCGCCGCATCGCTCCAACCGTGGTACAGGATGAGCTTTCCGCCGCGTTCCTTGAAACGCTTGAGATCGGAGTCCGTGGCGTTCAGCATGCGGCCCATTTTGTCATCCGCGGCTTGGGTATCGCGATCTACCTGGAACGTCCGGAAATCCCATGCCGGATCCGCGAAGACCATGTTCTTGAAGAACTGCGTCCCGAACGCGTACATGAGGCTCTGTTGCGGTGCGGCGCCGGTGATCCATGCACCCCACCCTCCGGGTTCAGCCTCGCCGCCCGGAGAATAACCGGGGAAGACTTGTTCGCCTTTGGAGCTTCGAGGCCCGGCGTAGATCTTAGTAATCGCTTCGACTTGGGCCGCCGTGAGACAACTGTCGGACTCCGGTCCCCGGCACAGGAGCGTGTCAGGTTCGAAGTGGCATTGCGCCGGGTTCTCGATGACGCCATCCTTGACGCCATCGAGCGCGTCGCAGGCGGACAGCACCGCGGCCTGGATGGCCGGCAGTTTGCGGGAGGGGATGTAGCTGCCCGGATCGGTCAGGGTGGCCTGCGTGTCGAATACAGCGGCGGTCAGCAGATGCGTCCAAAAGTTGGCCGGCGCGCCGGCGATGATCCCGTCATAGTCTGCCGGGAAGCGTTGGGCTTCCATGAGGGCCTGCCGTCCGCCATTGGAGCAGGATGCGAAGTACGAATGGTGGGGCCCTTGCCCGTAAAAGGCGCCAATGACAGCCTTGGCTTTGTCGGCGGTTTCATGAATGGCTCGGTAGCCGAAATCGGCGATCTTTTCGGGGTGGCCCAGAGCCCAAGCCGCATCGGTCCCGCCGGCCTGGTGTCCGGTGTCGGTGGAAGCCGTGGCGTAGCCACGGGATATGGCAGCGGCCATGTCGGAGTAGTTGATCACCCCTGCGAATCCGCCATTGCCGGCGCCTTCGAACTTCCCATTCCAATCCGCGCTTGGCATCCACACCTCAAAACGGATGTTTGAATCAGGGGTCGGGCTGATGACTCCGGTGACCCGGCAGAAGGCGGGTAGATTGGCGATGGGCTTGCCGCCGGGTGGCGTGAAGTTTCCGGCGGGAACAGACACTGCGCTGGCGATGGACGCGCCCGGCAGCGTGAGGCTGGCCAGCGCTTGGCAAGACGTGGCCGCCGATGCAGGCACGGCCACCGCCATGCAAGCGAACAGAGCGAAGACAGCGCGAACCATTGAATGACCTCCTGTCCGGTTACGTATATCATGTTCGCATTCCTGCCTGCTAACGCGGCAGGAACCGTGAAGCTGGACTACGTGCGGATCTACGCCTGATCCGGCGATCGTTGCACCAGTAGGTGCTGGGTTCAACAGGCCCACGCGTCCACCTGGGATGGCCCACCCTGGTTATGCATCGAGCCGCCGCGGCCAAATCCTCATCGGTGCCAGGCAAGACGGAGCACCAAGTTAACGGTACCTGAAAATAAACCCCAAGGGTACCCTTGCGGCCGGCACGGAAAGTCCGTCAAGATAAAGGTGCAGTCCGAATGGGCTGCCGGTCGGCTAAATCGCCGCTTGTTCCCGAACCGGATCCGAAAGGTCATCCGGAACGCTCGGTTAATCCCGAGAGACCCTGTTCAAGGCTGCCACCCCGTTGCGTTGCGATCATACGCCGGGAGCTGGGGCAAAGGGGTGGGAGGCGTCACCTACAGCGCAAGCCAAGGTGCCGTATGCGAAGCCTGGGACCGTTAGGCCGTCTGGCCTGGCCGGAGTGCCAGCAAGATGCCATCCCCGCCGGGTAGCTAGAACTACGGGGAGGGCAGCCAGATCAACAAACCGGGCGATAGAGAGCGGGTTCTTGCGGACCCAGACCCTGAATCCGCACTGATCGGGATAAGAACCTGGTGGTGGCCTGACGGCAACCGAACGATTCAGATAGGCGGAGCAGGTACCAACCGCGGTGTCGATAGCGACGGTGTCACAACCTTCATTTCGACAGGGGATACACGGCTAATAGTTACACGTGTATCTCCTGCTCGGGCGGCACTCTCTCCGCTACTTCAAGGGACTCCATCACGAAGCAGCGGCCCAGGAACACCCGCGGAAGGCCGCGATGGATTCGGCGGTCCGGTACAATGAGATCTGCCCAGCCGCAGCACCGACCTCAAATGCCACTCACCGTGTTCGACTGCAGAGGTTAAAACGAGCGGCATGAGTTCGAGTCCCGCCCGGCTCACCAGAATATCTCCAATTTTCCGACCAATTTACAGAGGCTCCGAGAGGTTACGCACCTTCTGTTAGGGGATTCTTTCCGCATTTCAAACTCTGCCGAACCTGTCGCGCCATACCATTCAAGATTCCGCTCCGCCCGCCGATATGTATATTCGGAGGAACGCATTGACCACCAGCACCGACGACGATGCCGTCCAACCGCTCGCCCTGCCTTCCCCGGCGCCTCCCATGCGCGTCCTGGCCGCTGAAGACAACCCGGTGTTTCAATCCATGCTCAAGACCATGCTCACCAAGTGGGGGTATCAGGCCGTGGTGGCGCGCAGCGGCACGGAAGCCTGGCGCATCCTGGAGTCTGCGGATGCCCCGCGCCTGGCGGTGCTGGATTGGATGATGCCCGGGATGGACGGCGTGGACATCTGCCGCGGCGTCCGCAGTGCCAACCGCGAACCCTATATCTACATCCTGCTGCTCACCGCGCGCACCGACTCGCAGGACCTGATCGAGGGCATGGACGCCGGCGCCGACGATTACCTCACCAAGCCGTTCAACGCTCACGAGTTGCGCGTCCGCCTGCACGCCGGACGCCGCATTCTCGACCTCCAGGAGCAACTGCTCAAAGCCCGGGAAGCGCTCCGCGAACAGGCCACCCACGATGGCCTGACCGGGCTGCTCAACCGCAACAGCATCCTCGAAACGCTGGACGACGAAATCTCCCGCGCGGCGCGCGCCGGCCACCCGGTCTCCGTCCTCATGGCCGACCTCGACCGCTTCAAGTCGATCAACGACTGCCACGGACATCTGGCCGGCGACGCCGTGCTCCGCGAAGCCGCGCGCCGCCTGAAATCCGCCGCCCGCCGCTACGATTCGGTGGGCCGCTATGGCGGCGAGGAATTCCTCATCGTGCTCCCCGGCTGCGATGCC
>JADGNT010000450.1 GCA_017883345.1 Candidatus Solibacter sp.
GCTCAGAACGTCCAGGCGTGAGCGATTTGTCAGACTCTGACAAATTTGAGTTGCGTGTGCATTTGGAATCAGTTGTTTACAGGGGCTGATTTGTCAGACTCTGACAAATTCCGGCAGGACGGGCGACCCCTTCAAACTGCGTAGCCGCAAGTGCGGCACGACTTTCAGATAGGTCGTCATCCGGCCGGCGTTCGGCCGGAAGACGCGTCAATATACGATACGGCGATTACGCGCGCAGGCGGCCCGTGACCTGCCGGCATTACCCGTTTTCAGGGAACGACGTGTCACGGGAGGGATCCCGCGGAGCACTCCGCGTTTCTCACACTTCAGGCCCGCCCGTTTCGGGGATCAAAACGAGCTGGACGCCTGGCTCATAGACCGACATCGGGCTCAATCACGTCACAGACAAGTTGCAGGGTCAGGCGTGGGCTCGTGATCGGGAAGGGTACGTGGGCCCTTTTGCCGCCGCCGATGTGCAGGTGGCATCGCGGAACAACCAAGGCGTCCCGTGTCCGCTGTACATTCAGATGAACACGCACCATGCTTAGCTTCCGCGCAGGGGGCAGGTGCAAGTGGAACTTGAACTGGGTGATTCGCCAGCCAGTTTGCTGCTTCTTCATCCGGATGTTGAAATCGAGGCTCGATCCGGAAGCGAACTGGATCGCGTGGCACTCCAGTTCCTGAATGCCATCTGTCTGTTGGCTGAGTTGAACCGACTTCTCCGCGAAATGCTTAATCCGCCCATGATCTTCCTGATCGGCCAAGTATGCCCGCATCTGGCGGAGCAAGAAATCCGGAGGATCCAGATCCAATTCATCGAGTGCGGATTCGAAGGCATCCTCTCGCTCGAGCGCGAGCCGCTGCAACTCATCCTCGATACTCAAGCCGGCAGGCCTCCCGAGAGGTCGTCCGGGCCAATCCGGAAAACATCCGTCAGACGGCTGCGCAGATTGGGAGCTACGCTTAAGATCCGTTCCGCGGATTTCTCATCGGCAAGCAGCAGAAGCTGGCCCCCATCTTGGACCAAAAGGGCGGAGTGACGGTCCAGGGCTTGGACCAGATCCGGCAGCCAAGCATCGAAATAGACGAGCCTGATCGAGCCGTCGTGCCAAGAGGGCAAGCTGTTGCGAAGCACCTTTGAAGCAGGACTAACGTGGATCGTGGCGCCGAGTTGCACCGCGGTTTCGGCCAGTAGATCCGCTTCGACTGTTGCCGCGGCTGACCCGTCGCAAATCAGCAGGTAGATTGCAGGATTCCGGGCTCCCGAAACTCCGAGAGCTCTTACGAGACGAAACGGTGTGACGACTGAGAACGTCATCGTGCGTGCTCGGGCAGAACTTCAACCAGAGCGGGATGGACGAGGAAGTAGTCGCGCCCGCCTTTAGAGTATTCAAGGACTTGCCGGCCGACCAGCAAGTCCTTCGAGTCTGAATTGTTGGGAGAAAATTGCTTGTCCCGAAGGAGGCGCCGGATAAGCCGTATGCGAGTAGTGCCGAGACCAGCAAGATATCGGTTTCCCAGTTGCCGGATGGCGGCCCGCACGTGTTGCTTGCCGATACGATCTTCGGCATCCCGGTACGCGTATTGCGCGGCGGATTGGGCCAGTTCCAGTAGATCCCGCAGAACTCCACCGGAGAACCGGCAAATGTCACTCACAGACGCCGCGCTCATCAGTTCGTCGGCGCCTCGCCGTTTCAAAATGGCCTTCAGAAAACCGGATTCCTTGGGGTCGATCGCAGCGGCCGGAATATGTCTCACGATATCGAAGTAGTCTTGAAGAAAGCGGCTGTTGTCGTACCACAACAGCAGAGGGGCTGCAACGATCATTGTTACTTGCATGCCGCGGACGGCCCGCAAATCCTGCTCGGCGAATTCGCGAAACCGAGTCGGCTCGATCAACCTGTCCAGCCCGTCTACAATTACGGTAACCTGACTGTCATGTTCCAGAAACGGCGAGAGAACTGTTCCAAGCAGATCCTTAACCTCCGCCACCCGTTCCTTAAGTTCAGGAAAACGGGGCTTCATGAGGCCGGGAACATGTACCGGAACCCCGTAATCGCCGTCTTCGGAATATGGCTCTTGGTCGTACCATTCGGTAGTGCCTAACGCTAATTTGTGCAACTTAGCGCTCGCCGATTGGACCTGCTTGGACGGCTCGCCGAAGCGTTTGTCAATCCGGGCGAACAGCCGCAATCCAATCGCGGCGAGCATGGCGCCTGGATTGGTTTCTGCGAAATCCGTGAATTCGGCGGCGTCAAGAAAGACGTTGACAGCGTCATCGTGACGCCTGAGACGGTCCATGGTCAGGAGCAATTCGGTGGTTTTCCCTGAGCCAATCCCGCCAACCAGAGCCATTTGCGTCCCCCGGTTCAACTCGGCGGCAACTGCAAAGACCTCGTAAATCGGTGGTTGTTTGGGATCGCGCGGGTCGGATGTGGGCGGAACTACCATAAGATTCCGCTGGGCGACAGACCGGTTTAGGGCGATTGGATTAAGGCGCTCCAGAAACGGCCTGTAAATCTGCCGCCGGTCGAAAGTCAATGTTTCCGTCCTCGTGACCTGAGCCATTTTGCGTCTACCACTAGTATATGAGAGGTATCGGCCTCTGAGGGGACCAAACGCCCGGCACGTCTAGGCATCGCGGCCGCCGACTCTCGCGCGATCTTCGGCCCGCAGAATGGCAGCGCAATTCGGCCAGCTCCGAGCTGCGCGCGCGGATGCACAAGGCGGAGTCTGATGCCACCTACAATTCCCGCCAGGAGGCGTCGAGCGATACCCAACGGTCGCCTTCGCCGATCTCGCTCTCGGCCAGGGACAGGGCGCCGTGGCCCTCATCGCAGAGGAACTCCGTGGTGACGGGCTCGAACATGCTGGCCCAGGACCCCATGGTGACGGGACGCGCCAGACGGCGGAGGCAGACCGGGCAGCGGCGGCGCTGATCGTCGAAGACCCAGACGGCGGCCAGGCCGAAGCCGCCCAGAAAAGCCAGGGTGGCGCCGAGTCCGGCGACCCATGCGCGCAGCAACTCCGGGGTGATGAGGTTCCACAACCAGCGGGACCCTTCGATCCACACCAGCGGCACCAAAACGATGACGGCGCCGATCTTGACGGCCAGGTAGAGCCAGTAGCGCCAGCCGTAGCGCCCCAGCGACAGACGGCCGATAGCGACCAGCGATGCGCCGATGGCCAGCGCCATCACGATGGGCACGACATGGCCCACCACCAGGTCGCCGAGCGGGGGGTCGTAGCGCAGGTGGCGGTGCCCGATGAACTCCATGGGCTCAAGGTTCCAATAGATGGCGGCGGACACGATGGAGCGGGTGCCCTGGAAGCCGTGCGAGAGCAGCGCCAACAGGAGCGCTCCCGCCGCCGCCAGCGCCATGCCGAACTGCGGCCCGAGGGTCCAACGGTGGAAGCCGGCGCGGTTGAAGCGCAGCCAGAAGGCATTGGACAGAGCGTCGCGGCAAAGCAGCATCAGTTCGGCGCGGTCGCGGCCGGCGACTTCGCCGCGGTCCACCAGAGTGCAGAGGCTGCACAGGCGCGAGTTCCAAAGCTGGCGAAATTCGTGCCGCACAGCAGGCGGCGCCAGGCGGCTCGCCATCCGCAGCAGCCAACGGCAAAGCGTTGGCGGCGCCACTCCGTCAGCGTGGGACATGAGGCATCCTCTTACCCATTCGACGCCGGATTCCCTTATGATGTTCCCAGGATCGGCCCGGGCGACATGGAATCTCCCACTTCCACCTTCGCGCTGCTGGAGCAAGCCAAAGGCGGCGACGAGCAAGCGCTGTCGCGCGCCTTCGAACGCCACCGGCGGCGCCTGGCGGTGCTGATTCACTATAAGTTGAGCCCGCGGGCGCGGGAGTTCTGCGAGGTGGAAGACCTGGTGCAAGAGACCTGCCTGCGGGCGTTCCGCGATATTGGCAACTTCACGTATCAATCGCCCGGAAGCTTCCTGCGCTGGCTTTCGGCGATCGCCGACCACGCCATCATCGACCGCGCGCGGTACCAGAACCGGGAGCGGCGGGCGGGGGAGGTGGTGCCCTTCCGGTCCGCCAGCAATCCGCAAGGGCCGGAGCCCGCCGACAGTAAGACTCCCAATTCTGGTGGGCCCGGACCTGGAACCGAAGCTGCTCGATTTCGGGCTGGCGCTGGATCTGGAGGGCAGCGAGCGGCTGTCGCGGATCGGCGAAATCGCCGGCACGCCGGAGTATCTGTCGCCGGAGCAGGCGGCCGGGGTGCGGGACGGGGTGCAGAATCTCGACGCGCGCAGCGACGTGTTCTCGCTGGGCGCCGTGTTCTACGAGGTGCTAACCGGCGAGCCGCCCTTCGGCGGCGACACGGTGGCCGGCCTGCCGCGGAATATCCGTACACAAGACCCGCCGCTGCCGCGCCGGCGCGACCCGGCGATTCCGCGCGACCTGCAAAACATCTGTCTGAAGGCGCTGGAAAAGGACGCGGCCGGGCGCTGCGGCACGGCCCGCGAGATGGCCGACGACCTGCGGCGTTTCCTGGCGGGAGAAGCGGTCCACGCGGAACCGGCGGCATACGCCAGATTGATCGCCGGCAAGGTGGGGCAGCACCTGCGCGACCTGGAAAGCTGGCGCAGCGAACAAATTGTTTCCGCTGACGAGTACCACAGTTTGCGCAAACGCTACCACCCGCTGCTGGAGCGGGAGGACGCGTGGATTCTGGAGGCGCGCCGTCTCACGCTGCCGCAGGTGACGCTGTATCTCGGCGCTTGGGTGCTGGCGGTGGGCGCCGCGTTTCTGACCTTCTTTCCCTACCCGGCGCTGGCCAGGGCGCCGGCGGTGTTGATCGCTTGGGCGGCCGCGCTGCCGGTGGCGTGGATCGGCGTGGGCAACTGGCGGCGGGGCCGCTTCCGGGTGGCCATCGCCTACCTGCTGGCCTTCTGCCTGCCGGCGCCGATCGCCATGCTGGTGACGGTGGAGGAGACGGGCCTCTTCGCCGGGTTAGGACGAGTCTCCGAACTCCTGATCTCGTGGAATTTAGGCTGACCCAAGTTTGTAGACCAACCGGAGATCCGTGCCGGGAAAGACAGTTTCCGTGGCGGTGAGTTCCT
>JADGNT010000451.1 GCA_017883345.1 Candidatus Solibacter sp.
GGCGTTCCTCGCGATCGCGCAGGGCAACCCTCCCAAGAAGGCGACCGTGAAGATCCTGGAGTACAAGGAGATGGAGCCCTTCTTCGTCAACGGCGAGAGCGACGAGCCTTGAGCAGCAGCAAGCTGCTTGTGGTGGATTGAAGCGCTGTGGTGTTTGGGTTGTTTGGATAATGTTTTGCGTTTGTATTGTTCTGCAGTGGTGCATGGTTAAACTGGGCCCTGCGACTTGCTCAGCAAGCGCAGGAGTCGATTCGTCGGGTTGCGAATCAGCTGGCGCCTTGTCGTTCTCCGCGGCCCGCGCAGGCCGCTCACCACTATTCTCTTCGCGTGCTGCAGCACCATTACGGGCTATTCTGGAAATAGCGAAATAGCATTTGCCTATATTCATCCCAGATTCCGAACTGACAATGACCTTTGTTCGCGCTTCCGGTCCTGGCGGCCAGAACGTCAACAAAGTCTCCACCGCCGTCCAACTGCGCTTCGATGTCGACCAATCTCGCTTGCTTCGCGACGACGTACGGCAGCGCCTCCTGGCGTTAGCCGGCAATCGCGTCACGCAAGAAGGCGTGTTGATCATCACGTCCCGCGCGCACCGTACGCAGGAGGCCAATCGAGCCGAGGCCCGGGCGAGACTCGACGAACTGATCGCCCGCGCTCAAGTCGTACCGAAAACCCGCCGGCCAAGCCGGCCCACGCTCGGCTCCAAGGTCCGTCGGCTCACGGCAAAATCGCAACGATCCTCCTCCAAGAAGCTGCGCGGCCGGACAAACGACGACTGAGCTGGCTCATCCGTTCTCGCAATGCTCTTCTGAGGCTATCCGGAAGGCCGCCGCAGTTGCCCGCTTCCGGGATGCGGACTATCTGGAAAATGAGCTACGAGGATGACTCCTGGAAAATCCCAGAATGCGTCCTAATAGAAGCGGATGGCCGGCCAACGGGACGTTGAGGTCCGCCGGCGGACCTTGCCGCTCAACTACCTTTGCGTGTGTTTCGCGGGCAATGTCTCCCACCCGGCCAAAGTACGAGACGGCGACGTTACGTCAAGTTGATTGGCGTGAGCGGCGGTTCGTGCAGCCAGTTCGTACAGCCAGCCAGCCGCTGCGTGAACAGCACAGCCAACCTTTCTCCGAGTGGCGCGTTATCTGCCCGGAGCGGCCGATTCCTGGTGCAAGGGCATTTCGCGACCAGCTATCTTGAACGCGGTCACGGCCAACACCCCGCGCTCGCCATCGTCACGCGATGGCTTTATAGAGTAGGGGCATAAGAATGGCGCCGCAACGTTCAACACCCAGCGTAGACAGTGTGTCAGGCCAGCAATAGCTTGCGCACTTCACCTTCCGGATCATCGGTAATCCGGCAGTTGTTATCGAATACCATCGTCTGGCCCCGCGCCGGCTCGAACGGCTCCCACCGCAAGCCGGGCTGGCTTGGATTGGCTGTCCGGGCGAAGTTGGCCCAGGCCGTTGCCATCTTCTTCGCCAGTGCCTGAGCTTCGGGCCCGTTGCCGGTCCCCTGCTCCGCGCGCTTGGTATTGTCGAAGCAAAAAGCCAGCTCCGCCGTGTGCCAAGCGCCTGCATCTTCCAGCATCGGCGACTGCCAGGTGAAGTACCACGTGTAGGCGGGCGCGCCCTTCTGGTTGTACTTCATGGTGGCCATGCGGGTGACGTTGTTGCGCATGTTGAGGCCGTTCAATCCGCTGCCGCCGCACATATAGGACAGCGTACGGATGCTCTTCTCCGGATGCGCCTTCTTCAGCCCCGTCGCCAACGCCTTGGCCTTGGCCTCGCCGTAATTCCTCGTCAGGGTGGCCAGCCACTCGGCTTCCGTTGGGCGGGAAAGCATCGAGTTCCCTTCCTCGCTCACCGAGCCGAACAACAGCGGCACTTTCTTCGAAAGCTCCGGCGCGGCATCGAAGAAGGACCGCATGGTAATGAGGCGGCCGTCGACGGTCGGCCCCGGACCGACCCGCGGTTTGGCTGTCCCTGGCGCCGGGGTGGGTCCTCCGACACCCACCGGTGGGTTCATCCTGGCCCCAACGGCATTGCTGATCTCATTCAACTTAGCCCAATCGATTTTTTGGAGTGCGGCGATGTCCTTGACGCCGAGTTCGGCGATCACCTGTTTGGCGTACTCTCTGGACTCCTCGGCGCCGGGAGGATTCCCACCCCCGCCCGACTGCGCCGACGCGCGGTGGATCAATCCCTCTGCTGAGGGCATCCCGAGCAGAGTGGTCACCTTGGAGCCCCCTCCCGACTGGCCATAAATCATGACGCAACCCGGATCGCCGCCGAAATTGGCGATGTTGTCCCGAACCCAGCGAAGCGCCGCCACCAGGTCCATCATCCCGACGTTCACCGAATCGGCATATGCCGGCCCGCCGATAGGGGACACGTCGAGGAATCCGAGAGCGTTGAGACGGTGATTGACCGTCACCGACACGACATCGTGATGCCGGGCCATCTGCGCACCGTCCTGGGAAGCGAGTTCATAGGCCGAACCGAAGGTGAAGCCGCCGCCATGGATGTAGAACATCACCGGGCGCTTGCCGGTCAGGCTAGGCGTCCAGATGTTCACCTTGAGCATGTCCTCGCTCTGCCAGCCGTCGTTCCACTGCTGAAGGAACGTCTGTTCGCTAGACCAGTTGTGCAGGCGTTGCGGGCAATTGGCGCCATAAGTAAGGGCCGGGTACTCGCCGTCCCACGGCGCGGGCGGCTTGGCTGGGAGCCACCGGTTCTCGCCCCCTGTATTGGCGCCATAGGGGACGCCTTTGAAGGTCAGCACGCCGTCCTCAACATAGCCGCGGACCTTCCCGTATTGCGTCTTCGCAACGGCCGATCGCGGCGTAGTGCAACTCGCCCCCGCCGCCGTGACCGTTGCCACGTCCGAACTGGACGCCGTTGCGGCCACCGCCGCCACACCTGCTGTGGCCGACAGAAGCGCCTGGCGACGACTGAATCCAAGACTGTTTTCCGAATCCGACTTAGACATCTTGACTCCTCTCAGGGCAGCCGGCTCCACAGCCGAGGGTCGCCGTGGCGACCGGTGAGACCAGCCGGCGGCAGCTATTGAAAGCCCACCGGAATTCTACTTGAACAGCAGCGGCGCGAATTCACGCAGGCAACGGCGCCACGTCAAAAACTCGTGAGCGGTGCGGGGGGATTCGTAGAAGAACGCGTTGATCCCGGCGTTCTTCAGTTCTTCCACAGCGGCCTTGCTCGGAGCGCTGTTTTCCAGTTGTCCATTGCCGAAGAACACCGCCTTGACCTGCTTTTTGAAGGCGGCCGGATCCTTGATCTCCGCGAGAGGAATGTTGCCGCCGCTGAACAGGCCGATGTAGGCAAACTTGTCCAGGTTGGCCATGGCCGTGGTATGGGTCTGCATACCGCCCATCGACAGTCCAGCCATGGCGCGGTTCGCGGCGCCAGGAAGCGCGCGGTAGGTCTTTTCGATCATGGGGATCAGGTCGGTCAGCATCATTTCGCTGAAAGCCGAATTGCTCAGCATTCCACGTCCGCCTCTACCGGCGGCACCTTGCCCCGCGGGAGCGCCGCCGGGGGCGCCGGGTCCACGTCCTGGTCCGGCTGCGCCGCCCCTGGCCGCAGGCGGAGGCGCCGGGTGATCGCTCGGATCGGGCACCAGGCCTCTGCCGGCGAAAATCGTCGCGCTGTCACCGGGCTTGACCGCGTTGAGGTTGTCTATGACGATGATCATCGGCTTGGCCTTCTTGTCCGCGATCAGATTGTCCATGATGTAGTCGACGCGTCCCTGGTTGAACCAAGCCGTCTCGTCTTCTCCCCAGCCGTGCAGCAGGTAGAACACGGGATACTTGTTCTTTCCGCCGTCGTATCCCGGCGGCGTATAGACGAAGCACCGGCGCCACTTGCCGGTGACTTTCGAGAAATACCACTGTTCACTGACACGGCCGCGAGGAACTTCCTTCGGCTGATAAAACTCCTGGTCCGGCGCGGGAATCTCAATTCCGGCGTTCCACCATCCAGAGCCGAAGTAGGTGCGCGTGGCCGGATCCGCCACGGTAGCGCCGTCGATATTCACGCCGTAGTAGTGAAAACCTTCCACTGCCGGCTGCGCGGTCGTGCCGCTCCAGACGTCATCGGGTCCCTTCGTCAAGTTCAAATTCCCGACGCGCACAGACTGTGCATTCGACGCGATCACGCGGTACATGACGCGGTTGTCCGGAAATATGCACGGGTACTTGGCCTCGGGAACGTTCAACGGGTTAGGCTTACAGTCGGCAGGCGCCTGACCCCAGCACAGCCCTGCGGCGCACAGCGCCAACACTACAGGCGTCGGTTTCATCAGTTCTTCCTTTACACTTCAGGTGTAGCTGTACCATACGGACGCAGGCCTGTCAATCCGGGATTGCGAAAGCGCATACATCGGGCAAATCGAGCCTCTTACGTGAGCTGGATGCGACGCTCGGCCAGTTTTTCTGGGGGGCGCTTTCAGAGGGTGTGACCCCGAGCGGGTTGTGGTCGTGCACAGGGCCGTTCTGCCGGCCATCTTGCTTTGTGAACTTCGCCTTCCCGCTATTTCAGGTCGAGCACCACCACTGACTTCGGCGGCAGCGTCGCCTTCAAGCTGCCGGACTCGATCGCCGCGCCGGTGAAGGCCGCCGGCTTCACCACCGCCGGTTGGTCGAACGTGTTGTGGGCGTTGATTGCCGCCGCGGTCAGCACGCGCCCCGTAACGCCCGTTGCGGCACCGCCGGGAATCTGCGCCGTGATCGTTACCGGCCGGCTGGGATTCACGTTCACCAGCGCGACGTGCAGATGGCCGTCCTTGTCGCGCACCGCCGAGGCGCTCACCTCCGGCAACGTCGAGGCGTCTTTGTTGTACCAGGCGGACTGAATCTCCACCGGCAGGGCGGTGCTGTCCTGGTACGACTTGAACATTTCGAATACGTGATAGGTCGGCGTCAAGACCATCTTTTCGTCCTTGGTGAGGATCATGGCCTGCAGCACGTTGATCATCTGCGCGATGTTGGCTAGCTTCAGCCGGTCGGCATGCTTGACGAAGATGTTGATGTTGAGCGCCGCCACCAGCGCGTCGCGCAGCGTG
>JADGNT010000452.1 GCA_017883345.1 Candidatus Solibacter sp.
CGCTCTCCGCTCAGCAGGTTAACAGAATCTCCCATTATCAGACGGCGTTGGCGTCGTTCGGAGGAGCCGCCCCGCCCAGGCACAACCGCCCAGGCACAGTCGGGGAGCTCTTCCCGGACCTGGATATAAGCGTGCAGGTTATCCAGAACCTGGATACCGCCCAGCCGCTGGATATCATCCTGTTTTTCACAACCTCCCAGGCCGATCTGGCAGCATCCTTTCAGACCTTAACAACTTTCCTGAAAAGTCGTGGCTCTCTTTGGGTTGCCTGGCCCAAAAAATCATCTAAAATAGCATTAGATGTGGATGAAAACAATGTGCGGGCTGTCGGCCTGGCAGCTGGATTGGTCGATGTTAAAGTTTGCGCCATCGACGAAACCTGGTCCGGGCTAAAATTCGTTTTTCGAAGATCATAAAGTACATTCCACAATATCGTGCTCCATTGGGCGGCTTTGCCGCTTCCAACAGCCCTGTTAAAGGACGATCTTAATGTCGCATCTCGCCTCAAAATCCGCCTACGCTGAATTGATCGAACGCCTGAATCGCTTCCCCCAGGGAGCCCCCCCTTCAGAGACTTTATATAAAATCTTGCAGGTTCTGTTCAGTGAGAACGAAGCCAGGCTGGTGGCAAACCTGCCTATCAAACCCTTTAAGGCCGAGGCGGCCGCCCGCATCTGGAACATGGATCTGCTGGAGACACGTAAAGTGCTCGATACCTTGGCTGGCAGGGCCCTCCTGGTGGACGTTGAACAGAATGGGGAAAGTGTGTATACCCTGCCGCCGCCTATGGCCGGCTTCTTCGAATTTTCGATGATGCGCCTGCGCGGCAATATCGATCAAAAAGTGCTGGGCGAGCTATTTTTTCAGTACATGAACGTCGAAGAAGAGTTTATCCGCGCCCTGTTCGTCGGTGGGGAGACCCAACTTGGGCGGGTTTACGTCCACGAGCCTGCCCTGCCCCAGGAAAACTCGGTCCAGGTCCTGGATTTCGAGCGCGCCAGCGAAGTGATCCGTTCGGCTTCCTTTAGGGGCATCGGGGTGTGCTACTGCCGCCATAAAATGCAGCACATGGATCGAGCCTGCCACGCCCCAATGGATATTTGCATGACCTTCAATGGCTCTGCCGAATCGCTGATCAAACACGGCTTTGCCCGCGGCGTGGATATCCCTGAAGGCCTGGATTTGCTCCAGCAAGCCTATAATAACAACCTGGTCCAGTTTGGAGAGAACGTACGCCAGGGGGTCAATTTTATATGCAACTGCTGCGGCTGCTGCTGTGAGGCCATGATTGCCGCCCGTAAATTCGGCAGCCTGCACCCTATTCACACCACCAATTATCTGCCCGAGATCGATGAGGCGCTCTGCAACGGCTGCGGCAAATGTTCGGCGGCCTGCCCGGTGGAAGCCATGACCCTCGTCTCTGCCAATGACCCCCTCCATTACAACCGCAAGAAGGCCAAATTAGAGGCCGACCTGTGCCTGGGGTGCGGGGTTTGCGTGCGCACCTGCCCCAAAGCCGGTTTGAAACTGGTCAACCGTAAGCAGCGCGTCATCACACCGATCAACTCCACCCACCGCGTGGTTATGATGGCGATCGAGCGCGGCAGCCTGCAAAATTTAATTTTCGACAACCGCGTCCTCTGGAATCATCGCGCCCTGGCCGCCGTGCTGGGCGTTATCCTGCGCCTGCCGCCTATTAAACGGACCCTGGCCAGCCAGCAGGTCAAATCGCACTATCTCGAAGCACTTTTAACCCGATTGAAGATATAATAAAAATCCTTTTCATGACGATAGGACGGATTAGAGACGTTGCCGCTCGCTCTCCGCTCAGCCGGTTAACAGAATTTCCCGCTATCAGACACCGCGGGCGGCGTTCGGAAGAGCCGCTCCGCCCAGGCACAGGACGCGCGACTGAGCACGGCCGATCGCGCAAGGCGTCACCCGGGGCGCCTCGGACGCCGGTTCAGGCTCGTGCAGTCGACAAGCCTCCCGAGACCCGGATAGCGTAACCGCGCCCGTCTTCGAGGCGCCTCCGGACCTCCTCCCCGGACCGGCGGGTCCGAGTTACTGCAAAGATCTCCTTCCGCCCGCGCCCCGACTTTCTGGCCATCGATCTGAGTTCCACTTCGGCGGGCGGGTCCGATCCCGAGAGAGTGAGTGAGGCCACCAGGCGACCCGTGGCACAATCGTCGAGTCGCAACAATGATGCCCACACCGCTCGACACGATTCGCGTTCGTCGCCTGACGGTCGACGACATCGACCCGGCCGCTCGTCTTCTCACCTCGGCCTTTGGCGGAACCCAGGATCGCAAAGCGGATCTCCACCGCTTCTTCCGAATCCAGCCGGACGGCGGCATCGTGGCAACCTGCGCCGGTGAGTTGCTCGGCATGGTGGGCTCGTTGGAATTCGAGCCCTTCGTCTGCATCGGGATGATGGCCGTGGATCCCCGATACCAGCGTGGCGGCATTGGCCGCCTGTTGATGGAACGTCTTCTCGATTCAATCGACCGGCGGGGTTGGCGGATGTCGATTCTCGAAGCGTCGCGCTCCGGCGCCCGGCTGTACCCCAAGATGGGCTTCGTCGATGAGGGCGAGACGCACCAATTTCGCCTCGCCGACCACGTTCCGTCCGGGGGACCTCCTCCTTCCCGGGTTTACGCGCTGCAATCGCAGGACCTTCCCGCGCTCGAGGACTTCGATGCCCCGGTTTTCGGGGCGCGGCGCGGACGGGTGCTTGCCGCCTACCTGGCCGACTTTCCCGATCGTGCGTTCTTCACTCGAGACCCGGAGGGAGAGATCACGGGGTACATGATCGCGCAGCCCCAGAGGCTGGGACCGTGGGTCGCGCGAGCGCCCCAGGCGCTCGACGACCTCCTTCAGGCCGCTCTGCGGTTGACGTATACCGGCTCGCCCCGCGTGCTCGTCCCGGACTGCAGTCACGGTGGAATCGTGCTGCTCCAGCACTGTGGGTTCGAGTTCGTGGAAACCCACCGGCGCATGCGCCGGGGAGGCGAAGGTTCCCTCGGTCGCCGCGGCTCGATTGTTGGCCTGGCCAGCTACTTCATCGGCTGACCCTCGGCGGTGTCCCTCGCTCGCACTATCCCCCTACTCGACCTTGCCCACCGGCGCGCAGTAGATCGCAAACTCGTCTTGCCCATCGACGCCGAGAAGGCGGTCCACCTTGTCCTGATCGTAGGCGTCGAGCGCGCAAGTGCCCGCTCCGATGGCGGTGCAGGCAAGATACAGGTTCTGGCACAGGTGTCCGGCATCGAGCGCAATGAGCTTGGGAGAGAGAAAACTGTAACGCCATTCGGTGCGATAGGGAATCGTCGTCCAGATGAAGATCACCGCGCCGCCATAGTTCTGTTTGTTGGTCGCGTCATTCACCTTCTGATACAAGTCCGGCTCGGTGCGCAGAAGAGACAACTTGTGCTCCAGCGGCAGATAACGATACAAGCCGGGTTTCAAATCCCGCACCCGTTGGATGCACAGGTAGGTTTCGAACGGATGCCTCGAGCCGCCCGATGGCACCGTGCGCCGCGACACCCGTCCTTCTTGCACCAGCTCGCGAACCCCCTGGGTTGCCCAGAGCAGGAAACTCAGTTCTTCCAATGTCAGGCGCTCATCCGTGAACGTGCGATGGCTCATGCGAATGCGAATCGCGTCGATCAACGGCATCCTGCCGACGGCGAAGTCCCCGGGCGCCACGAGATCGACCAGTAACGCATCGGGCGGAACGGGTTCTTCCAGCGGCGGGTACGGTACACCCCTCTTCTGATCGGTTTCGCTCCTGCGCCAAGTCTCCCACTCATCGGATTTCAAGACCCCACGTCCGGCCGTGATCCTGTCCCTGGTCGTCCAAGTCGTATTCATGCGACTGTCTCCTATCCACCCGCGCGCCGCCCGCGAGCGCGCTGAAACCTGAGAATGTCACGCCAGTATGTCACCGGACGCTGATTGGCGGCGCCGCTTCAGAAGAACCAAGCGATGCCAACGGGGCGCGCTGGTGCGCTTAATGATTCGTTCGTGAAAACATCAAGTGAATCACTCTCAACCGTCGTGTTGTCGGAAAACTTCACCTCGTATTTGATGGTAGCATGGTCACCGGATTCTCCCGCCAGCTTCGCCTGTTTGTCGAAGGCTCGGCCGATTCGCTGCAAATCGTCCTCGGTGAAGACCTTCTCGGTTACGATGATCTTACGCGTCTGTTTCACGGTCGCGGTCCTCCTCCCGCATTCTAACGGCTCGGCATCAGCCGCGGCGCGAAGCGCCGTCAGCTGCATGCCGTGTTAGACAGCCTTCGTCGCCCGATCGCTGGTTCAGTAGGTTCCGAATAACGACCCCGACGATCACTGTTGTGACGGCGAGGTCGAGCAGCCCGGCGCCACCCGCCGAGCCGAACAACCACTCCGCACCGACGTACTGGACTTCGAAAGGTCCGTGCGTGAGGTCAATCGTCCCCGTGCCGATGAATAGCCATACTGAAAGGTTCTTGCTGACGTGCCAGGCCCCAGGGATCCACAGGCTGCCGGTCGCGACAAACGCAAGCGCGAAGCCGATCCCGTCGACAAAGAGAATGACCATGTCGACGAACGAGCGCCCGCTGTGTGCCGCGGCGAACACCGCCGCACTCACACCGACTGCCACCGCCGGGTGGGTCCAACGGCGGAGTTCCGACACGAGTGCACCACGAAAGATGAGTTCCTCAAACAGCACGAACGCAGTCTTGACTGCCACGCCCGCACATGCGAGCGCGACCCACCGAAAGGAGGGTGCGCCCGTTGGCGCAATCTGAGCCCAACCTCCAAGCAGTCCGATGAGCGGAACGACAACAACGGAGGCAACGCCAGCTACGGCACCGACGAGCAGAAGAGCACGCGACGGCCGGCGAGAGAACCACTGCCGTAGCAGGGTATTGAGCGGAAACGTTCCAGGCTCACGCGCTCGAACAACAACACTGACCAACGCCGCGAGACTGGCGATGAGCGCAACGTCCCGAAGAAGTCTCATTGTCACGGGAGCCTGTCAGGGCTGTCTAACAACTAGTAGGCCGCGAAGCCGCGCGTATCCACGGCCG
>JADGNT010000453.1 GCA_017883345.1 Candidatus Solibacter sp.
TCGCAGAACTCGCTGAGCGGCAGATATTGCCCGTCGGGGGTGGCGATGAGCAGATTCTTGATGGCGTTTTCATCGCTGCGGTAGGGCTCCTGCATGCGCACCACCAGATCGAACTCGCGCTCGCCTTGAATCACTTTGCTGGCGGCGGCGCCGCCCATGGCGGTTTCCACCATGGTGTTGACGTCACTCACGTTCAAGCCGTAGCGCGCCAGTTTGGCGCGGTCCGGGGTGATGGTCAGGCTGGGCTGTCCCAACTCCCGCACCACGGTAATTTGGGTGATGCCGGGAATCGTCCTGAGGATGTTCTTCACCTCTGTGGCTTTGTCTTCGAGGGTTTTGAGATCCTGGCCGAAGATCTTGACGGCGAGCGCGCTCTTGAGACCGGTTTCGGCCTCGTCCACGGCGTCTTCGGCGGGCTGGGTGTAATTGAAGATCACCCCTGGAAACGCGGCCAGCTTCTTCTGCACGGCCTCGATCAGTTGCGGCTTGGTGCGCAACGCGCCGCTCCAGGACTTGTGGGAATACGGCTGCAAGCCGACAAAAAACTCGTTGTTGAAAAAGCCGATGGGATCGGTGCCGTCGTCGGGGCGGCCCAACTCGTTGGCCACGGTGGTCACTTGCGGGAAGCTCAGCAGGATATTGCGGATCTGGGGAGAGAGCTTGGAGGCTTCCTCGAAGGAAATGGTGTAGGGCGTGGTGGCGCGCACCCAGAGCGCGCCTTCGTCCAGGTGCGGCATGAATTCGCCGCCGATGAAGGGGATCAGCAGGAGCGAGCCGCCGAAGATGGCGAGGTTCAGTCCCACGGTGACCAGGCGATTGCGCAGGCACCAGCCGAGGATGCGCCCGTATGCGCCGCGCACCCATTCATACAGCACCAGGCGCGGTTCGTGAACGTGCTTGCGCAGGAAAAAGGAGCAGAGCACGGGCAAAAGCGTCAGCGCGCACAGCAGCGACCCGAACAGGGCGAAGGTCATGGTATCCGCCATGGGCTGGAACAAACGCCCGGACGGTCCGGTGAGGACGTAGATGGGGAGATAGCCGGCGATGATCACGGCGACCGAAAAGAAGATGGGCCGCTCTACATCGCGCGCCGCGGCGCGGATGACATCCACCACGTGCAAGGTTTCTTCCTCGTGCCGCGCCGAGAGTTCGCGGAAGATGTTCTCCACCATGACCACCGCGCCATCCACGATGATGCCGAAATCGATGGCGCCGATGGAGAGCAGGTTGGCGGGGATATGGCGCCAATCCAGGCAGATGAAAGAGAACATCAGGGCAAACGGGATGGTGATGGCCACGATCAGCGCGGTGCGCACGCTGAACAGGAAGACGCCGAGAATCACCAGCACCAGCAGCATGCCGGTCAGCAGATTGTTTTCCACCGTTTTGGTGGTTTCTTCGATCAGGCTCTGCCGGTCGTAGTAGGGCACCACCTTCACGTCGGGCGGCAGGACGTGTTCGTTCAACTCCTTCGTCATGGCCTCGACCTTCCGCAGAATCACCTGCGCCTGCTCGCCCACGCGCATCAGGATGACGCCTTCCACGGCTTCATCCTGCTTCATGTAGCCGAACTGGCCGAGGCGCGGAGCGTGGCCGATTTCGACCTTGGCCACGTCTTTCACATACACGGGGATGTGGCCCTTCTGCTGCAGGACGATGTTGCCGATGTCCGCAGTGTCCTTGACCAGGCCGAGGCCGCGGATGTAATAGAACTGGCCGCCTTGGGAATAGAAGCCGCCGCCGGCGTTGGCGTTGTTGTTGCTCAACTGCTGCGTGACCTGCGGCACGGAAAGTCCGTAGGCGAAGAGCTTATTCGGGTCGAGCAGCACCTGATATTGCATGGTGGTGCCGCCAAAACCCGAATCGTCGGCCACGCCCTGAATGGAGCGGTAACGGCGTTCGACCACCCACTCTTCAATCACCTTCAAATCCTGCGGCGTGCGGTCCGAGCTTTGCAGCACGTAGCGGTAGATCAAGCCGCTCGGGCTGAAGAGCGGCGAGAGGCTGGGTGCCAACCCGGACGGCAATGCGGCGTTGCCGACACGTTCGAAGGCCTGCTCGCGCACGAAGTAAGGGTCCGCCCCATACTCGAAATTCATCTGCACGCTGGAGAGCCCGTAGAGCGAGATGGAGCGCAGCGCCTCCAGCTTGGGAATCCCGTTCATTTCGATTTCGATGGGGATGGTGACCAGGCGCTCGATCTCTTCGGCGGCATGTCCGGGCCACTGCGTGATGATCACCACGTGGGTGGGCGAGAGATCCGGGTAAGCGTCGATGGGCAGCCTCTGGAACGACACCGCGCCCCAGATCATGAGCGCCAGCGAAGCGATCACAATCAGGAATCGCTGTTGCAGGGCGAAGGAGACAAGTTTCGCGATCATTCGATTGGCGCCTTATTGAATGCTGCCGGCGAACTGCAGGAACAGGCCGCCATCGGAAACCACAATTTCCCCGACTTGCAGGCCGCTGGTAATGGCGATCAGCCCGTTCTGCTGGCCGGCGATCGCAACCTGGCGCTGAGCGAATTTTCCGGGCTCCATTTGCACGTAGACGATGGGCTCGTTCTTGTCGTCGCGCAGCACGGCGGAAACCGGCACCACGACGGTGTTGCCTTGGGAGCCGGTGTGAATTACGGCATCGACGAACATGTCCTTTTTCAGAATGCCGCCGGGATTGCGCGTCACGATGCGCACGGGTGTAGTGCGCGTATTGGGATCGACGATCGACCCGATGTAGGAGACGGTTCCCTGAAAGGCGCGGCCCAGCGAAGGATTGGTTTCCTGGACGGAATCGCCAGAGCGCACGCTGGCCAGGTCGCGGTCGAAGACGTGCCCCTGCACCCAGACGGTGGAGACGTCGCTGACCAGGAAGCAGGCGGTCTGTCCCGCCTGAATCACCTGCCCGGGGGAGACCAGCTTTTGCACGATCACGCCGGAGATGGGCGAGCGCACGGCGATGTCGGTGGCGATGGCGGTGCCCTGCTTTTCGGCTTCGGCGATTTCTTGCGGGGTGATGCCGAAGATGCGCAGGGATTGCAGGCTGTTCTGCACGTCGGTCATGGCGTCGTTGAAATCGGCCTGGCTGCTCTCGTAATCCTTTTGCGCGACGGCGCCCTGGTCCAGCAACTCTTTGGTGCGGTCCACGATGCGTTTGTTGAGGGCTTCGCGGTTGCGCGCCTTGCGGTAGGCGGAGGTGGCGGCGGAGATATCGGGGCTGGAGACGTAGAGCAGCGGATCGCCTTGTTTGACGGCGGTCCCGGTGTCGACCAGGATGCGCGAGATGGGCCCGTTGACCTGCGTGATGGCTTGCGTGGTGTGGTCGGCATCCCAATCGACCGTGCCGGTGGTGTGCACGGCGACGGCCCATGTGGTCTTGCCCACCACGGCGGTTTTGAGATGGCTCAACTGGTCTCTGGTGAGGGTGAACATCCCGGGTTGCTCGGCGCGCTCGGCCTCGGATTTGCTCTCCGGCTTGGGGAGCATGTGGCAGGCGGGCTGCGAGACGCCGAGCAGCAGGCCGAGAAATACCGGCGCTAGCGTTGGTTTACGAAAGCGCGAAGACTGTACGCGCATGGCTAAGCTTCTCCTATCTCAACGGCAACTGGATTCGCCAGCGCCGGCTGGCGCTGGCGAAGGTGCATCGACGAGCCAGAGCTAGACCGCGGGCGGCGCGCGGGCGGGGCTGGCGGGAAGTTGGACGTCGTGGGCCGTTGCCACTTCGACGGCGGGGGTGAGCCAGACCACTTCAAATACGGGCGCGATCGCCGGCGAAGCGCTGGCTTCCAGAAACTGGAGCGGCCCGGCGTGGCAGCGGAGGCAGCAATGATCGGAGGCGTGGTGCGTTTCGGGCTCCGCAACCAGGGCGGCAAACTGCGCGACGCCCGTCACGCACAACAGCAGCACGATAAACAGTGCTTTCCGGTGGCGGTGGAGGTGGCGCATTATGGCAACGGGCAGACAGTATATAAACGCGATCCGCAGCACTTAGGTTACCAGAATGAGGCAGCCAGTTGAAGGATATCGGGTGTTGACCATAGCTCAACGTTAAGCGATTGTATTTATATGGACCGATTCACGGAACAACCCTACCCCACAAACCGGATCGGCCGCGACGAAGACGGCTACCCCCCGAAGCATTCTACGCGACCGCCGAACCCTGCGAATCCTGCGGGGAGCAGACCTACCGGGGCCGCATCTGGAACGCGGAGCACGAACTTTGGGTCGCCGTCGATTGCTCCTGTAATGTGCCGGACGTGCTGCCGTCCTGCCCAACTCGCTACGCGCTGGTGTGCGAGGCGGCGACCATTAATCAGATGTGCCTGGCGCTCCGGGCCCACGAAGCCGCCCTCGTGGCTGCCACGCTGATTGCGACGAGCGCGTCGGAGTTCTTCACCCAGGACGTGGAGGATGCCGATTCCTTCGGGCGGAACATCGACACCGGCTCGCATACGCCAGGGACGCGGGAGGCGCAGGAGTACGTACGTGACCGCAAGGTGGAGGAGCTTCGCTCGAAACCGGCCGTCCCCGTGGAGCCCGATGCGGGCGTGAAGCCATGGAGAAACTTCGGCGAGATGCGCCGGGTGTTCGAGCAGATCCGGGAGCAGGTGGGAGAGACCCTCTATCGGGAGGAATTGGAACGGGCCGGCGTCCAGAACCCGGGTCAGTTCCAGTCGGCGAGCAGGGCGTTGGAATGCTACGGGCGGCTGGCGCGCATCGCCGCGCAGCCGGAGGTGGCCTGATGGCGGCTCTGGCCGTAGTTCCTTCGCCCGCCGTAACGGCGGCGCCGCTGTATGTGATCGAGGATCACCTCGCGGCCCTGATCGAAACCGCCGAGCTGGTTTCCCCGGAGCAGGAGCAGGAGTTTCGGGCGGAGTTCCAAACCGCCCTGACCGCTGCCGTCGACAAACGCGACCGGGTGGGCCAGTTCCTGGCGCATCTGGAGCAGCAGATCGACTTTGGGCGGCTTGGGTCAGGGCGTCCCTGCCAGCCACCGTCGTCCGCGAAGGAAAGCTGCTCTATGACACCCAGTGAAGCCCGCGCCAGGGAATCACGCGAA
>JADGNT010000454.1 GCA_017883345.1 Candidatus Solibacter sp.
CGGAACGGCTTCATCTTCGGGATGTGCTCATCCACGATGCGCAGTTCCCCCGCCCCATCGCCGGTGAGTTTCAACTCGAAGTGCATGATCTCGTTGTCGCCCTGGTCCTGGTAGTCGAACTCCAGTTTGTCGCCTTCGGCCTGGGCAAAAAAGAACGGCGCTTCGCGGTCTTCCACCGGCTCTGCTTCGATCAGTTCGCCCTCCTCGCTGAGGGTAATGCTGCCGACGTTCATCGTCCCCGAGATTTTCTGACCGGCTTCGATCTTCAGCACCAGGAAGACCTTTCCCTCGGTGGCCGCTTCCCAGGTGCCCTCAAACTTGGCCGGTTGGGCCAGAGCGCCCAGGCTCACCAGGAAAAGCAGACAGGCGGCAACGCAGGCAGGTGTGCGCATACGAGCCAATTTAGCACGTTACCTGCCAGCGCGTTCCCATTGCGCCCAAAGCCCTTGCGCAACCCAACCTGTGCCGCCCGGGAGACTGCGTGACACCCGGGTAACACCGCCGCACGCTGGGCACGCTGCCTCAGCGCCCGCCTCTGGTAAAATAAGAACTGCCGCCCCCCCGAAAACAGAAACCATGAAATTTGGCGTCATCGTTTTTCCCGGAAGCAATTGCGATCACGATGCTTTTTACGCGGTCGCCAACAATCTCGGCCAGCCCGCCGAGTTTATCTGGCATGACTCGTCCTCTCTCGGCGATGTCGATGCCGTGATTCTCCCCGGCGGCTTCTCCTACGGCGACTACCTCCGTTGCGGGGCCATTGCCAAGTTCTCGCCCGTGATGGCGGCCGTCCGCAAGTTCGCCGCCGATGGCGGCCTCGTGCTCGGCGTCTGCAACGGGTTCCAGATCCTGGTGGAGGCCGGCCTGCTCCCCGGCGCGCTGATCCGCAACCGCGGCCTGAAGTTTATTTGCCGCGAACTGCGCCTGTCGGTGGCCACCACCAACTCGCCCTACACTTCGGCCGGGCAAAAGGACCAGGTGCTCCGCATGCCGATTGCCCACGGCGAAGGCTGTTACATCGCCGACGAGCGCACGCTCGACGCTCTCGAAGCCGAAGACCGTGTGGCCTTCCGCTACATCGATAACGCCAACGGCTCGCTGCGCAACATCGCCGGCGTGCTCAACCGCGAGCGCAACGTGATGGGCATGATGCCCCACCCCGAGCGCGCCACCGAACCGCTGATGGGCTCCACCGACGGGTTGATCGTGTTCCAGTCAATGGTCCAAACCATGCTCCAAGCGACGTTCCTAACAACGCCGCGCGCGGCGGCGATCCCATGAGCGCGGCCTTCTCCCCCGAAATCATCGCCCAGCATCAGCTCACGCCCGGCGAGTATCGGAAGGTGGTCGATATCCTGGGCCGCCAGCCCACCTACACCGAGCTCGGCATCTTCGCCGTGATGTGGAGCGAGCACTGCTCCTATAAGAGCTCGCGCGTGCATCTGAAGAAGCTGCCCACGCGCGGCAAATTGGTGGTGCAGGGCCCCGGCGAGAACGCCGGCATCATCGATATCGGCGGCGGCTACGTCATCGCCTTCAAGATCGAGTCGCACAATCACCCCAGCTTCATCGAACCCCTGCAAGGCGCGGCCACCGGGGTCGGCGGCATCCTGCGCGACATCTTTACCATGGGCGCGCGCCCCATCGCCGTCATGGATTCGCTGCGCTTCGGCCGCCTGGACCAGGTGGGACAGGCCTCCCGGCCTGTCGGCTCCTCTTCTTCCTCCGTTGGGCAGGCTTCAGCCGGCCGCTTGGTGGGGCAGGCTTCAGCCAGCCAATCCGAGCGAAGCTCGGACTCTTCTTCCGCCGCGCGCAACCGCCGCATCGTGAGCGGCGTGGTGGCCGGGATCGCGCACTACGGCAACTGCTTCGGCGTGCCCACCGTGGGCGGCGAGTGCATCTTCGAACCCTGCTACGACGGCAACCCGCTGGTCAACGTCTTCGCGCTCGGCGTCTGCCGCAAGGAAGAGGTGTTCTACGCCAAGGCGGCGGGCGTCGGCAACCCCGTGATTTACGTGGGCGCGCGCACCGGCCGCGACGGCATTCACGGCGCATCCATGGCCTCTGCCGAGTTCACCGAGGAATCCAAGCAAAAGCGGCCCAATGTGCAGGTGGGCGACCCGTTCATGGAGAAGCTGCTGCTGGAAGCCTGCATCGAAGCCATGCGGACCGGCGCCATCGTCGGCATACAGGATATGGGCGCCGCCGGGCTGACCTGCTCCACCTGCGAGATGGGCAGCCGCGGCGAAGTCGGCATCGAAATCGAGCTCGACCGCGTGCCGCAGCGCGAAACCGGCATGACGCCCTACGAGATCATGCTCAGCGAGAGCCAGGAGCGCATGCTGCTGGTGGCCGACAAGGGCCGCGAGGACGAAGTCTTCCGCGTTTTCAAAAAGTGGGGCCTCGAAGCCGCCGAGATCGGCACGGTCACCGATGACGGCAAGCTGCGCGTCCGCCATCACGGTGAAATCGTCGCCGAGATCCCCAACCGCGAACTGGCCGACGAGGCTCCCCTCTACCACCGCCCCTACACCGTTCCGCCGAAGGTGGCGCAGGCCATTGGCCTGCGAACTCCGGCCAATGTCCATGCCGCCTTGCCCGCCCTGCTCGCCGCCCCCGACATCTGTTCCAAGCGCTGGATCTGGGAACAATACGATTATCAGGTGCGCACCAACACCTTGACCGTTCCCGAGCAGACCGACGCCGCCATCGTGCGCGTCAAGGAAACCGGCACGTCCATCGCCATGTCGCTGGATGGCAACGGACGCTACACTTACCTCTCCCCGCGCGAGGGCGCGCAACTCGCCGTCGCCGAATGCTGCCGCAATCTCTCGGTCGTGGGCGCGCTGCCCGTGGCCGCCACCAATTGCCTCAACTTCGGCAACCCCGAGCGCCCCGAAATCATGGCCCAACTCGTCGAGGCCATCGAAGGCATGTCCGATGCCTGCCGCTTCTTCGACACGCCGATCACCGGCGGCAATGTCAGCCTGTACAACGAAACCCTTGGCGAGGGCATCTACCCCACGCCCGTCATCGGCATGGTGGGGCTGATGAAGACCGCTGCGCCCGTAACCATGGGGTTCAAGAACGCCGGCCGCAGTGTGATCCTGTTGGGCGGCGCCGGGACCTGCGATGAGGTGCGCTTCGGCGGCACCCAATACGCCAAGGAAATCGAAAAGCAACTTTGGGGATTGCCGCCCGCGCTCGACCTTCTTCATGAAAAACGGGTACAGGAGGCCGTCCGCGAAATCGTGGCCGCGGGCCTCGCCGAATCGGCGCACGATCTGAGCGATGGCGGCCTCGCCGTGGCGCTCGCCGAATGCTGCTTCGGGACGGCCGAAATCGGCGCGCGGATCGATCTCGATAGCGACCTCCGCCCCGAGGTCCTGGCCTTCCACGAAGCTCCCTCCCGCATCCTGATTTCCACCGCCCGCCCGAAGCAGGTTGCGGCGATTGCCGAAAAGCACGGTGTCCCCTCTCCAGTGATCGGCGTTACAATTGAGCAAGGGATGGAGATCCGGCAGCGAGGCAATACGCTGGGTTCCTGGGACATCGCGGCCTTACGGGCCGCTTACGAGGGGGCGCTCGAAGCGCATGTTCGATAAGTTCCCGTTGGATAAGTTCGGCTCTGATAAGTTCAAAGACGAATGTGGCGTGGTCGCCATCTACGGCCACCCCGAGGCTTCCAAGTTGGCCTACCTCGGCCTCTACGCCCTGCAGCACCGCGGGCAGGAGAGCGCCGGCATCTGCACCTCGGACGGCAACCAGGTCTACACCCACAAGTCCATGGGGCACGTGGCCGATATCTTCACCAGTCCCGTGCTGGCCGAACTGCCCGGCAATCTGGCCATCGGCCACACCCGCTACTCCACCGCCGGCGATACCGTGCTGCTCAATGCCCAGCCGTTTTCCGTGGTCTGCAATAAGGGCAAGGTGGCCATCGCGCACAACGGCAACATCACCAATGCCAACGAACTGCGCGCCGATCTGGGCCGCCGCGGCGCCATATTTCAGGCGTCCAGCGATACCGAAGTCGTGCTCCACCTGATGGCTCACTCCTCGGAACGCACCCTGGCCGGCGCGCTGCGCGATGCGCTGCTGCAACTGGAAGGCGCGTTCTCCCTGGTGTTCCTGGCCGAGGACCGCATCATCGTGGCGCGCGATCCGCACGGATTCCGGCCGTTAGCCGTCGGCGAAATGGAAGTCTCCGGCGGCCGCAAGTGCTACGTCTTCGCCTCCGAGACCTGCGCCTTCGACCTGATCGGCGCGGTCTACCTGCACGAGGTCGATCCCGGCGAGATGGTGATCGTCGGCCCCGAAGGCATGACGCGCGAGCGCTACGCTCCGGAGCAGGCCCGTGCCCAGTGTGTCTTCGAGCATGTCTATTTCGCGCGTCCCGATTCCCTGGTTTTCGGCCGCGCGGTGGAGGAGTCGCGCGAGAATCTGGGCCGCTTGCTGGCGCGCGAGTGCCCCGCCGATGCCGATCTCGTGGTCCCCGTCCCCGATTCCGGCGTGGCCGCCGCCATCGGCTATTCCGATGAGAGCGGACTGCCCTTCCGCCAGGCGCTGATCCGCAACCATTACGTCGGACGCACCTTCATCGAGCCCTCGCAGGCCATTCGCGATTTCGGCGTCAAGCTCAAGCTCAATCCGGTCCGCTACCTGCTTCAGGGCAAGCGCGTGGTGCTGGTGGACGATTCCATCGTGCGCGGCACCACCAGCCGCAAGATCGTCCGCATGGTGCGCCAGGCCGGCGCCCGCGAGGTGCACGTGCGGATCTCCTGCCCGCCGACTATTTCGCCCTGTTTCTACGGCGTGGACACGCCCACGCGCAGCGAGTTGATCGCCTCCAACCACAACGTGGAGGAGATCCGCCGCTTCGTGGAAGCCGATTCGGTCGGCTATCTCTCCATCGGTTCCCTCCGCAAGGCGGTGGCCGACGACCAGAAGCACGAATACTGCTACGCCTGCTACACCGGCGACTACCCCACGGAACTGGTCAACATCGAAGAACTGATCGCCGCCCGCCAGAAGAGGAAGTAG
>JADGNT010000455.1 GCA_017883345.1 Candidatus Solibacter sp.
GGCTGCCCGCCGGGGTGCTGGTCGTATCTAAAGCGGTCGATAGCGGTGAGCCGAGCACAAAGGAAAAATCGCTGACGAGCTGGCCAACACTGGTCGGATTAACCAGGAGGTCATTTAATGTGACCGTGACGCTATCGGTCCCGGTGACCACAGTCGCCGAAGCGTCAACGAGGCCCCCGGCCGAGGTTGACCCAGCGGGGGTGACCCAAATGAACGTATTCGCCGACGCCAAACCAACCGTCAGCACTAACAAACTTGCGAGCTTAAGCATATTGACTCCAATTCCATCGTCGTGATTTGTAAGAATTGTTATCCTTCGATAATAGTAGATGACATCCTATGGTTAATGCAACGGGGACGAATGGGGGTCCGTACCAGTACTTCGTACAAAATTGTACTATTGGAAAACCTCGGTTCACGAGGGGATGCCAGGGCGGCATTTGCAGGCGGCACTTATGGCCCAACTTCCTAAGGTGTTACGGATATTTCCTAGGACTTAGGCATCGTCTGACGGGCAAATGCGTAGTACGTTTCTGTAAATTGCAGGGCGGCCTTCTAGCCCTTGGCTTTCTCCATCTGTATTGCGTGCGGCGGAAGCTGCGGCGACGTGGTGGAAGTGGTGGAAGAGGCTCCCAGGGGCGATGGCAAATCCTACTGTCGCGCCAAGGCGCTGTTCTTGCGGCCGAAGGGGAAATAAATCGCGAAACCGACGATCAGCCAGACGAAGAATCGTACCCAGGTTTCGAGCGGCAAAGCCATCATCAGCACCAGGCAAAAGGCGATGGAAATCATCGGCAGCCACGGCGCTCCCGGCACCCGGAATCCGCGTGGACGATCGGGCTGGGTCTTGCGCAGCACGATCACTCCGAGCGAGACGATGATGAACGCGAACAGCGTCCCGATGTTCGCCAAATCGGCAAAAGTCCCGATATCCCAGATACCCGCGGGGATTCCCACCACCAACCCCGCGATCCAGGTGCTGATGTGCGGCGTCTGGTGGACCGGGTGAACCTTGGAAAACACCTTGGGAAGCAGACCGTCGCGCGACATGGCGAACCAGATGCGCGCCTGCCCGTATTGGAACACCAGAAGGGAGCTCAACATGCCGACAATCGCGCCGATGCTCACCCACTGGCGGATACCGTTGTAGCCCAACACCTTGAGCGCCGTGGCCACCGGCGCCGCGTTGTTCAGGGTGTCATAGCGGGCGATTCCGGTCAAAACCAGCGCCACCGAAATGTACAGAATCGCACAGATTACCAGCGTCATGATGATCCCAAACGGCAGGTCGCGCTGCGGGTGGCGGCATTCCTCCGCCGCCGTGGAGACGGAATCGAAGCCGATATAGGTGAAAAAGACGATGGCGGCCCCGGTCAGCACCGCCGGAAATCCGTTGGGGGCAAACGGCTTCCAGTTGGAAGTGTCGACCGCCCGGGCGGCGCCGAACACGAAAATCAGGATGGCCGCGATCTTGATGATAACCATCACGTTGTTGGTGCTGGCGCTCTCGCGAACGCCTTTCACCAGAATCCAGGTGAGGATCATCAGGACCAGCAGCGCGGAGATATTGAACCAGTTGCCGGTAAACTCGCCGCCGACGATTGGCGGACCAGCGAACTTCGCCGGAATATGCCAGCCGAAGACGTTGTCCAGCACATCGTTGAGGTAGGCGGAGAAGCCCACCGCAACCGCCATGTTACTGACGGCGTACTCCAGGATGAGATCCCACCCGATGATCCAGGCCACCAGTTCGCCGAGCGTGGCATAGGCGTAGGTGTACGCGCTGCCGGCGATGGGGATCATCGATGCCAGTTCGGCGTAGCAGAGCGCCGCGAAACTGCACGCGATCGCCGTCAGCAAGAACGAAAGCGTGATCGCCGGGCCAGCGCCCGCCCGCCCGGTCATGGAGAGGGCCTGCGTGCCGTGCATCAGCAGATCCAGCACGGGCGCGTGCAGGATGGACTTGTAGCTGAGCGTCTCACCGGCCGCCGCCGTGCCGGTGAGAATGAAAATGCCGGAGCCGATCACGGCTCCGATACCCATTGCGGTTAGGCTCCACGGCCCTAAGGTGCGCCGGAGCTTCTTTTCCGGATCTTCGGAGGCGGCGATGAGTGCATCGATACTCTTCGTCCGGAAAATGCTCACGGTGGCGGCCCCTGTATGCGAATTTCTAGCGCTTGCGCTGGCCCTGGGCCTGGTGACGGATCTTCTTCTTTTCGGACCCGCGGGCCACACCCGCGGCGCGTTTCGGCTTGGGAGCCGCCTTCTTGCGTGCCGTGCGCTTCAGCTTCTTGCGTTCAATCGTGTCGGTGACGTTCTTCGTATTCATCAGTTTCTTTTCAATCCAGCGTACTTTTCTATCAACTTCTTTAACCCGTAGCGAGGAAAGTTAACAGTGATCTTAGCATCTTCGCCCTCCCCTTCGCGCCGTACCACGGTTCCCGTGCCGTACTTGGGGTGCTCTACCACCATCCCCGTGCGCGCCCCCGTGCGGGCAACCGGCTGCGCGATGGGCGCCGCCGGCCGGGGCAGCGGAGGGCTGCCGGCGGGCCGCGGGAATTGCGGCGGGGTGCGTAAGTCCGGCTTCGGCGGCGGCGTTTGCGCCGGCTTGAACGGCATACCCCGCTCGCCGAAGAATTGCGAAATGTTGTCCAGCGAATTGTAGGTCTTGCCGGTATACGTGCTGCGTTTGGCCGATTGCCGCACATCGTAGCGCTCGGCGTGCAGATTGATTTCGCCGGCGTCATCCCGCGGGCCCAGGTTCATGATCAGCGGCTCGGGCACCTCACTGAGAAACCAACTCGCCGTGGAACGCTCCTGCTCCCCGCCCCCGAAGCGCCGGCGGAATTTCGCCCAGGTCAGGATCAGACGTTTGCGCGCACGCGTCATCCCCACGTAGCACAGCCGGCGCTCTTCTTCCAGCGCCGCCTCGGAGTCCATCGACCGGCTATGCGGGAAGAGTCCCTGCTCCATGCCGCTGAGGAACACCAGCGGAAACTCCAGCCCCTTGGCGTTGTGCAGCGTCATCAGCGTGACCGGGGCCTTCTCGTCGTAGGAATCGACGTCGGCCACCAGGGCCGCGTGATCCAGAAAATCGGCAATGCTCTCGCCGCGCTCCTGGGCTTCCGCCGCGGCGTTGATCAATTCGTCCAGATTCTCCAGCCGCGTCTCCGATTCCGGAGTCTTTTCCTGCTGCAGCATCTTCTGGTAGCCGGTGCGGTCCAGGGTGAAGCGCAGCAAGTCGGGCAGCGGCGACTGACTGGCCACCAGCGACAGTTCCTGTATCAGGTTGCGGAAAATCACCAGCGCCGATTGCGAGCGCGTGGAAAGCTGCTGGTCGTCGATAATCCGCTCGATCGCATCCCACAGGTTCAGCCCGTTGTCCCGGCCGTAACGCTCGATCTGCTCCACGGTGGTGCGCCCGATGCCGCGCGCCGGGGTGTTGATGACGCGCATCAGGCTCACCGAATCCGCATTCGATGCCGCCAGCTTGAGATACGCCACCGTATCCTTGATTTCCGCCCGCTGGTAGAAGCTGAAGCCGCCCACCACGTTGTATTTGCGCCCATAGCGCCGCAGCGCCTCTTCGATCTGGCGCGATTGCGCGTTGGTGCGGTAAAGAATCGCCACATGATCGGCGGGGTTGGACGCCAGGAATTTTTCGGTGGTGTCGGCAATGAACAGCGCCTCGTTTTCGGCATCGTAGCCCGCGTACAGGCCGATCGGGTCGCCGGCTTCGGCATCGGTCCAGAGCACCTTGCCCTTGCGCGCCTTGTTATTCTCCACCACGGCGCCCGCCGCCGCCAGAATGTTCTTGGTCGAGCGGTAGTTCTGCTCCAGCCGGATGGTTTTGGCGTTGGGGTAGTCGTGTTCGAAATCCAGGATGTTTTTGATATCGGCGCCGCGCCAGCTATAGATCGACTGGTCTTCGTCGCCCACCACGCAGACGTTGCGATGCTGTTCGGTCAGCAGGCGCATCAGGTCGTACTGCGTGCGGTTGGTGTCCTGATACTCGTCGATCATGACGTAGCTGAGCCGCCGGTTGTAAGCCTCGCGGGTGGCGTCGTCATGCTGCAGCAGGCGGACCGCTTCCAGCAGCAGGTCGTCGAAATCGAGCGCGTTGGCGTTGCGCAGCGCCTTCTCGTATTGCTCGAAGAGCGCGGCGATGGTCTCGCTCTCTTTGTTGACCGCGTTTTTGTAGAGATCCTGCGCCGTGACCTTGGTGTTCTTGGCGCGGCTGATCCTGGAAATCGCCGCGCGGTACTGCATGAACTCTTTTTCCTCCAGCCCCAGCGCGCGGTACGCCGCCTTGACGATCGCCAACTGATCTTCATCGTCGTAGATGCTGAAACGGCGGGTAAACCCGGGACGAAGGCGCGCCAGCGGATCTCCGTCGCGCCGCAGCATGCGCACGCAAAACGAGTGGAACGTGCTCAGGTTGGGGGCGGAATCCAGCGGGACGTCTTCGAGCAGCGCGACCACGCGTTCCCGCATTTCCCGGGCGGCCTTGTTGGTGAAGGTGACGGCCAGCACCGCCGATGGCGGCACGTGCCGGGAGGTGATGATGTGGGCGATGCGGTGCGTGATGACGCGCGTCTTCCCGCTGCCCGCGCCGGCAAGAATCAGCAAGGGTCCGTCGATATGGTTTACGGCTTCGCGCTGTTGCGCATTAAGCCCTTTGAGGAAATCCATGAAAGGGGAACGATTCATTTTACCATGCACGCCCGCGCAAAGCTCCGCTTCATACCTCGTTCGCAGGGAGTGCGCGACATGGAAGTGGGGAAGTGCCAAAGTGCCCGCCGGTCTAACGAATCTGAGGGTATCGCGTGCCAACAGCTTCTGGCCCGTTGGGATCGGCGGGGAAAACCGGGGTGGGGATGGAGGTTGGCGGAACGAAGCCAATTTGGAGTGAAGTGGTTTGGGGTGAGGGATTTAAGGTTGGGGGATCGATTGCAGGAATGGCGGGTTCGACGACCGGGGCTGGGGCGGCGGCGGCTTTGGCCGTGAGTTTTTCGAGGGCCAGGAGGGCGCGCTGG
>JADGNT010000456.1 GCA_017883345.1 Candidatus Solibacter sp.
CGTTGCCTTTGGCCTCCCAATGGAAGAGGTCCGGGCTGTCCGCATAGGAAAGCGCCTTCGGCTTACGCTCGTCCTTGTACCACATGCGCCACGTGCCGTCGGGAAGCTGAATCACGCAGGCATCGATCACGCGATCGCTCTTCAGGTCGAGCGGGCCGGCCGCGTCCCATTTGACTCCGTCCTGGCTGGTCAGGTGCACGATTTCTCTTGGGTGGTTCCAGTCGGTGAAAATACCCGGCACGAAGCTGAGGAACATGTGGTACGTCCCATCGTGCCAGATCACTTCGGGCGCCCAATAAGTGTAGTCGGTGGGGTGGGTGTCCTTGCCGTAACGGATGTCGGCGACGCCAAGGTAGGTCCAGGTGGCGCCGCCGTCCGACGATTCGGCCATGCCGATGTTCGACCCGTGAATCCAGGTGACGCCGGGCGCATCGACGGCGCTGGCGCGGCGGGCGGTGTAATACATGAACCACTTCTTCTGCTCGGCATTGAAGCAGAGGACGGGATCGGTGGGCGCATCGAACGGGGGATCGCGATACAGCGGCCGAGGTGCGAGTTTGCCGGCGGGCGTTGCGTTCGCCGCCGGACTCTGTCCCGAAACGAGTCCCATGAATGTGCAGAGGAATGACCCCAAAATGATGACCGGTCCGGAAATTTTGATTGTCATTTTCGTCCTTCACTTCTCGACCGAGAACGGAACTTCCACCATCGAACCAAGTTCCGTAAACCGCGGCCCCCGTTGGTCGTATGCGACGACTCGCAGCACGTGCGGGCCGGCCGCCACGTCCACCATATCCCACCATTCCTGGTTGTTCAGCAGGAATGGCGCGTTCCGGCGATAGCTGTAAGGGGCGCCGTCGATGAAGAATTCCACGCGCTTGATGGGCCATCGCGGGTGGCGGTCCTTGACGATCGCCTCGATCCAGGCAGGCTCTTTGAGAACCTGCCCCGGTTGGAGCCCGACCAGCTCGATTTCCGGAGCGTCGCCGGCGGAGTATTCCGGCTTCGGCGGAATCGGGGACCCCGTCAGCCGCGCCACCTGTTCGAAGAACTGCCACTTCACGGGCGTGTTGATTTTCCAGTTCACCGGCGGCGCCTGGAAGCCGTCCCGGTAATTGCTCAGGCCGTTATCGTAGAAGCCCCAACCCACATGTTCCTGAACGGCGGCATGCAGGTTGAACGTGCTGACGCCATCTTCGTTGATGATTACGGGCCGGTCATAGCCCACCCACCGCCGCATGGCCTGAATGCTCTGGTGGACCTCTTCGGGCGTCTGCCCGTTGGTATGGAACATGACGTAGTCGACGGCCCGCATGGCGGCCTCCCCGCGACTGCCACGCGGCAGGATGCCGCCGGACCAGCTCATCGAAACCGGGATCTGGCGCTCCACCGTCTGTTGCGCCAGCAGTACGGCGTCCAGCGCGCCGTTCGGCTGTAGGATCCGGTGCTTGTAGCTGCTCGCGTTGGTCTCGTTGTTGATTTCGATCAGGATGTTGCGATGCGGCAGGCCCTTGAGGAAGCGGCACCCTTGCACAATCGCCTCCTTTACGTACCGATCGTCGGGAGTGATTTGGATGCGCTCGTTGGATCCGAAATAGAAAAATCCGACGATCGCGACCATGCCGAGGCGGTCGGCCTCGGCGATCACCCTGCGCAACCGGCCGGCATATGCCGGCTTCAAGTTCCCTTCCGGATCGAAACCGCTGTTGTTGTGGGGCTGTAAGGTAATCCTTTCGCCGTAGTTGCCGTCCGGCGGGCCGCCTCCCTGCAGATTCACGGTAAAGGCAAGCAGCCCGCAGCGCCGCCAGCCGGGGAGCGCGGCAAGAAACTCGCGGACGTTCCGTTCGGGATCCCAAGGCCCATCGGGGTAGTCCCAGAATATTGGTCCAAGGGTATTGGACTGGTACGGGTGAAGCCGGGATCCCTGGTTGGGATAGTTGGCGTCGTCGAAGATCGCCTGCACGGCGCGGACGTTGAGCAGCGTGCCGGCGAGGTTCGCATTGGCGGAGGGAAAACCCGAGGCCGGAGTGTAGGAAGGCTGTCCGTTGATGGTGAACTGGGATCCGCGGATACCGGCCACGGTACTTGCGGCGGTTTGTGCGGCGCCGAAAGGCGGGAAAAGCAGGAGTATTACCAAGACGCGCGTGAACATCGAACCGTACATCTCCTGAGAGAGACTACTGTACCGCACCGCCGCAGCTCGTAGCGGGTGGCTGACTTCTTGTAAGATGTACGCTGAGGGCTGTACCGGTTCGAATAAGGGCCGCGCGCCGGTTTCCAACGTCTCCAACCGGCGCCACGCCGCGCCTAAAACCCGCTCGGCCTGACCCAGAAACTCTCCTGCCACGTCTTTCCGGGCGGAATATACTGAAGCTCCTTATAAATCCCCCGCTGCGCCAGGTTGAGCGCATCGGTGATCGCCGCCATCGGCTCGAAGCAGATGAAATCGCGGTTGGGCCCGGCCGGAGCATAGACCACCACCGCGCGGTAATTAGGCCCGAACGTCACCTCCACCCGCTCGGTCTTCCCCTGCACCCACATCGTGGCCTTTCCCGAGCTATCCCGGATCAGGTCGCCAAACACATCATCCAGATTCATCCCCTTCAGCGCGCTGTGCCGCGGATCGGGCAGGAACTGCTCGATCGGCCTTGTCTCTCCGGTCGGAATCTTGTCCGGGGCCAGCGTCCACTGCGTGCGCGCCCCCAGACCGAACGTCCACTCGTCGCGCGGCGCGTCGTTCACCTGGAAATACGGGTGGAATCCAATCGCCACCGGCATCGGTTCCGCGCTCAGATTATTCAACTTGGTCTGCACCTCGAGCGTTGCGTCCTTCAGCCGGTACGTCATCTCGATGGTGTGCGCGAATGGGAACTGCGCCATCCAGTCCGGCTGCCGATAGAACTCCAGCCGGCTCGTCACCCACGCCGCATTCTGGCCGGCCTGGGCTTCGACCACTTCCCACTGGGTGGCTGCCGTCAGAAAGCCGTGAATCGGGTGGCTGTTGGGCGCGCCGAGCACCGTCCCTAATTCCAGGTTGAACGTATACTTCTTTCCGTTGGCATAAAATCCCGTGGTGTCCAGACGGTTGGCCCATGGCGCCAGGAACGGAATCCCCGTCAGCCCTCTCGCCCTCTTGTATTCCTCCGGCGACGCGTAAGGGTTCTGCAGCACCTTCTTGCCTTTCACTCTCATATCGAAGGCGCTGTTGCCGTGCGAAGGCATCACCGAGACCACCGTCTGGCTCTTGCCATCCAGTAGCCGGATCACATCTCCATCTCGCTCCACCGAGTACTGCGCCAGAGCCGGCAACACACCAACGAAGAACAACGCCGCGGCTTTCATGGTCTCCGATTCTACCAGAAATCATTTTTTCGCGATTCACCGCCTAAGATTCCTCACGGCCCGGCTTGGTACAACGACGGGGCGTTCGTTATAGAATCGTCACACCCGGCATTCCTCAGCGCTAAGGTTTCTGGAAGTGAAGCACTCATGAGAACTCGCAGCACATTCCTGTTCGCCGTGGCCGCCCCTCTCTGTTTCATCGGCCCGCTCCTCGCCCAGCACACGTTGGAAAGCGAAACCAATCCCATGGCCGGAAACCGCACGGCCATCATGGCCGGCAAACGTCTCTACGACAGCGCCTGCCATTCGTGCCATGGGGCCGATGCGCGCGGCGACCGCGCCCCTGCCCTGGCCACCGGCCTCCTTCGCCGCGGCAACGCCGACGGCGAGCTCTTCCTGAACATCCGCAACGGTGTCACCGGCACGCCAATGCCCGCCTTCTCCCAGTTCACTTCCGACCAGGTCTGGGAGCTGGTTTCGTACATCCGCAGCCTGGCCGGCACCGTCGTCGTGAGCGAACGGGTCAGTGGCAACCCGGCCGCCGGTAAAGCCGTCTGCGAGGGCAAGGGACAATGCCTCTCCTGCCACCAGGTCAATGGCCAGGGTCAGCCGGTCGGCCCCGATCTTTCGGCCGCGGGGAGCGGGTCCGCGCAATCTCTGCAAGCCGCCATCCTCAATCCGAACCAGCGTATCGCGTCAGCAGGCGGTGTCGCCGCTTCGCGCGAGGGTAACTTCATCGCTCTCGATGCCAGGACCGGCAAGCCCCTGTGGCATTTCCAGACCGGCAACGAGATACCATCCTCACCCATGAGTTACGCGGTGGACGGCAAACAATACGTGGCCGTCTCGTCCGCCGGCGTTCTCTTCAGCTTCGCCCTCCCGGACTAAGACCGGCTGCCGGCCGAAGCTTTACCCGGGCCGGGCAGACCCCAAGATGCCGCGGAATCTCCCGGGTGCGGTGGCTGAAAACCGGCGCGCCGCGCCAACAAATTCGCTTCCCGATTCGGCCTGTTGACGCAGACTGAACAGAACGCCCACCCTTTCCCGCCGGCAGTTTCCGTTCGCAGTTGCCGGCTCGGCGTTTGCTGCCAAGCCCATGCCGAAGATCGACTTTCACGTGCACCTGGGGCGCGACCCTGCCGAGATGCGGCAGTTCACGCAAGACAAGCTCCCGGAAATGGTGCAGTACCTGACCGGAGAGATGGACCGCAACCACGTGCGGAAGTCGCCGAACATTGCCTTGGAGCCGCTGTTCCTACCCTACCTGAACTCTGAGAAGCCTGTCTTTAAGAAAACGCTGGCGTTCCCAAGTCGCCGTAAGCGCCGCGTGCGGGCTCTGGCGGTTTTGGGTCTCCGTGGAGCGGGGGATAGAGGGTGGCGCTCCGGAATGACCGCGCATCGGGAGTAAACTTCGGTCAGGGACGGAGGTGAGCGCTAATGCCTGTTGCCGCCGAGGCCCAGTTGGCCTAGTCTGACACCCAGAAGCCACTGGCTGGGTCCAGCCAGAGGAGGTTGACGCATGACGGAAACACCCGGTAATGACAAAACGGGCGCCAAACTCGAGTCCTGGAAGGAGATTGCCGCCTACCTGCAACGAGATGTCAGCACCGTGCGCCGGTGGGAGAAGTTCGAGGGCCTGCCGGTCCGCCGCCACGAGCACCGCACACGCAGCAGCGTGTACGC
>JADGNT010000457.1 GCA_017883345.1 Candidatus Solibacter sp.
CCCATCCATGACGCGGCTCACGTGCGCAACGCAATCGCCCGCTTCAAGCAGGTGCAAGGGGTGACCGACGCGGAACGCGACGCCGCCTGGAAACGCATCAAATCCGCTGCCAAGAAACACAAAGTAGAGTTGAATGAGCAAGACTGGCGCGAACTTAGTTAACCGCTGTTGTGCGGCCCCGCCGGCTGCGAGGCTCACAGGACCATGCCGCGCCCCACCCTATTCCTTGGGCCCGATGCCCAGGGTCTTCATCTTGCGATACAGATTGCTCCGCTCCAGTCCCAGCAGTTCCGCCGTCCGCGTGACATTCCCATTCGTCTCTTCCAGCTTCTTGAGAATGTACTCGCGTTCCGCCGCCTCGCGGACCTCTTGCAGGCTGCCGAAGCGATCCAGCGGACGGTCGGGCTGCCGGCGCACCGTCTGTAGCGGAATGTGGCGCGCGTCCACCCGCACCTGCGGATTCAGAATCACGATCCGCTCGATCAGGTTCTTCAACTCGCGCACGTTGCCTGGCCAGTGATACCCGGTGAGCACGCGGTAGGCTTCGGGCGTGAGTTCCTTGGGCTTGCGCCCGTAGGCCGTGGTGAACTCGCGGAGAAAGTGATCGGCGAGCTGCGCGATATCCTCCCGCCGGTCGCGCAGCGGAGGCACGAAGAAGGGAATCACGTTCAGCCGGTAGAAAAGATCCTCGCGAAAATTGCCGCGTTCGATCTCCTCCTCCAGGTTTTTGTTGGTCGCCGCCACCACGCGCACGTCCACCTGGACGAATTCCGCGGCGCCCACCGGCTCGAAGCGCTGCTCGTCCAGCGAGCGCAGCACCTTGGACTGGGTGCGCAGGCTCATGTCGCCCACTTCGTCCAAGAACAGGGTGCCGCCGTCGGCCTTCTGGAACTTCCCGACCTTGTCCTCCTGGGCGCTGGTGAAGCTGCCTTTGATGTGGCCGAACATCTCGCTCTCGATCAACTCTTCGGGAATCGCCGCGCAGTTGACCTCCACGAAGGGTTCCGCCGCGCGCGGGCTCATGGCATGCAGCGCGCGCGCCACCAGTTCCTTGCCGGTGCCGCTCTCGCCATAGATCAGGACGCGCCCGTTGGTCCCGGCCATCAGGCCGAGTTGCTGGCGCAGCGCCTTCATGGGCACGCTTTCTCCGATGATCCGCCAGCGCGAACCGGTATCTTCCTTGAGGCGGCTGTTCTCCAACTCCAGCCGTCGGTGCGCGAGGCCATTCTTGGTGACCACAGTGACTTTTCCGATGGAGAGCGGCTTCTCCAGAAAATCGAAGGCGCCCAGCTTGGTGGCCTTGACCGCGGCCTCAATCGAGCCATGGCCGCTAATTACCACCACCACGGGCCGCTCGTCGAACGGGATCTCCTGGATGCGCGCCAGCACCTCCATGCCGTCCATGCCGGGCAGCCAGATGTCCAGCAGCACCAGTTCGAACGCGCCACCGGGCAGCGCTTCCAGGCACGCCTCGCCGCTGGCCGCGGTCTCGACCGCGTAGCCTTCGTCTTCCAGCACGCCGCTCAAGGACTGGCGGATCCCCGGCTCGTCATCCACCACCAGAACCCGTCTGGGTTTCATATTTTCACCACGGAGGGCTTCACCACGGGAGGCTTCACCACGGGAGGCATGATGTCCGTGTCTTCGGCGGCCAGGGTCACCGCCGGTTCATTCTCCAACAGGGCGGGTAGCTCCACGGTGAAGCGCGCTCCCACCGGCTGGTTGTCTTCCACCCGTATGGTGCCATTGTGCTCGGCCACGATGTGGTTCACGATGGCCAGGCCCAATCCCGTTCCGCGATTCTTGGTCGAAAAGTAAGGCAGGAAAAGTCTCTCCTTATCGTCGCTGCTCACGCCGGCGCCGGAATCGGCCACCACGACTTCCACGGTCTCGGCGGCGCCTGGTTGGGTAGCGATGTACAAAGTCTTCACCAGGGAATCCTGCATGGCCTCGGCGGCGTTGTCCACCAGGTTGACCACCACGCGCTGGAACTGCTCGCGGTCCACGTTCACCGGGGGCAGGTTCGGCGCGAAGCTGGTGCGGATCGAAATGTCTTCCAGCCGGCCGTGAAACACCGCCAACGCCTCTGCGACCACTTCATTGAGGTCGCTGCGCACCGGCTGCGCCGAAGGGAAGCGCGCGAACTGGGAGAATTCGTCCACCAGGGTCTTCACCGATTCCACCGATTTGGTGATGGTGGCGGCGCATTCGTAAACGATCCGGGCGGTCCCGGGCGGCAGGTCCAGGCGGTCCAGTTGGCGGCCGATGCGCTCGGCGGAAAGCGCGATCGGGGTCAGCGGGTTCTTGATCTCATGCGCCACGCGGCGCGCCACCTCGTGCCATGCCGCCGCCTTCTGCGCGCGCAACAACTCGCTGGTATCTTCCAGCACCACCACGAAGCCCGAGGTCAGTTTCGATTCCAGCGCCGAGACGGTCACCGCCAGGTGGATCTTGCGGCTGTCGGTGTGCAACTCCAGTTGCCGGGACGCCAAGCCGGTGCGGCGCGCGCGCTTCATGAGGTACTTTATTTCGGTGGTGTCCTCGCGCGAGAAGAGGTCTTCCAGGCGCGTGGCTTTGGCGGCCAGGAGCGACGGGAAAATCTTGGCCAGCGCCTGGTTCACGTGTTGGATCGAGCCGTCGGAGCCGATCGAGATGACGCCAGTCGGAATGCTCTCCAGGATGGCTTCGGTGAAGCGCCGCCGCCGGTCCAGTTCGATGCCGCTCGATTCCAGCGCCTCGGTCATCTGGTTGAATCCGGTGACCAGCAGCGCCAGTTCGTCCTCGGCGCGCACCGTCACGCGATGCTGGAGGTTGCCGCGGCGGACCTCGCCGGCCGCTTCCAGGATGGCCGCGATCGGGGTGCTGATGCGGTTGGCCAGGATGCGCGCCAGCCAGGTAGCGACGAACAGCACGAACAGCGTGATCAACACCATCAGCATGATGTACAGCGTGCGGTAGTCCTTGCGGTTGCCGACGATTTGCGCCCAAGCGTCGCTGAATTTCTTGATTTCCAGCAGTTGCTGTCCGGCTTCCAGGGGAATTCGCGCCGCCACCTCGATGGCGCCGTTCTTCAAGGGCACCTGGACCGCCGCTGTATGCCCGTCGAGCGCCCGCGCAGGGTACGGTCCCCAGGTCTCTAGCGGTGTGCCCGCAGGCGCCAGGATGGCGGCCGATTCCAGCCCCTGCTCTTTGGCGAATCGCTGCAACGCGCCCGGCGTGATAGGGCCGCCGGCCAGAAGCTGGCTGGTCTCCGGCTGCGCGGCCAACAGGGCGGCCTGAACGCGCAACCGGTGTTGGATTTCCAGTTCCAGCGCCCGCGCCACCTTTTTATATACTTCCACCTGGTTATCCACCGGGTTGGTGAACCACGCCTTGAGGTTGTAGTTGAGCACCTCGTAGCTCCACAGCACCAGGAAGGTGACCGGGACGCAACTGAGCAGCATGGCGCCCACCACCAGTTTGGTGCGGATGCGCGAACCCAGCCGCTTGGCCTGCCGCGCCACATAGAGCTTGATAAACTCTCGCGCCAGAATCCACCCCACCGTGACCATCAGAATGAAGATCAGGGTGGAGACCGCCCAGTATATGAAGGTCTGTCCCGGGTTGGATGGGCCGAAATTCGAGAGGCGGAAGGAGCCCTGCCACACCACCAGCACCACGCTGATGACAAGCAGCACGCTGGCGGACCAGTAGAACAGGCGCTTTCGCATGGGTATCGGGCCTACCTTTTGATTATACGTAGTCCGTGCCCTGGGCCTGTTAATCGATGAAATTGCGTTCCAGGCCAATATTCTGGCGCTCAACGCCGCGGTGGAAGCGGCGCGGGCAGGCGAGGCGGGTCTGGGTTTTGCGCTGGTGGCCGGTCATGCAGATGGAGCAGGTCACCCAGCGGACCGCCGCCAGCGCAAGAGAGCGCTTCGGCCGGCACAGACCTAAATAGCCATGCCAACGAGCTACGCACCCTGGTGCACGAGATGCGGGACATGGTGGGGGCGGAGTAATCTCCCAAACGGACGGAGGAAAGCCGGAATTGGGCGGGCCGGTGGAAACCCGGCCCCGAATCCGATTACATCAACATCTTGACGCTGTCGACCTTGATCGTGTCGCCGTCCAGGGTGCCCGAAATAGTCACCTTGTGGCCGGCGTGGGCCACAACCTTATCTTGGTCCGCGATCTTATAGATCTTATCTTCATCGGTCAGCAGGACCGCTGCTTCTCCGCCTTTGAGGCATTTGGCGGCACATGCCGCATTCCCCTTCATACCCTTGACGGTCGAGCACTTCTCGTCAATGATGGTCCCGGTCCAATCCGCGGCCATCGCGCTTATCGCACAAAACGCAAACACAGCCAGTACTTTTTTCATAATGCTCCTCTGCACTAAGAATTACCCTGTCAGGAACGACTATACTCCACAGTACGCCGTCGCCGCAAGCGCGGATGTCATTAGAAATATTACACTTGTAAACTTCGCGAAGGCCCCGGTGCTCAATAGAACAAATACTTTCGCCACTGCGCTTCGCCGTTGCCCAGCATGCGCATCAAGTGGCGGCTGGTATGCAAGCTGAACGGCCGCGGTTGCCGCAACAGCTTCATGCCAGCCTCTTCCGGAGTCCGGCTGCCTTTGTGATTGTTGCAGTAATGGCAACAGGCTACCAGGTTTTCCCAGGCCGACTCACCGGCGCGCGACCGGGGAATCACGTGGTCCAGGGTCAACTCGCCGGAAGCCATGGTGCGGTGGCAGTATTGGCAGGTGTAGCGGTCGCGCATCAGAATATTCTTGCGCGAGAGCGCCCGCGTCTGCCGCGGAATCCGGCGATATTCCAGCAAGCGGATGACGCTCGGCAAACGCACCGAATTCCGCGCGGAATGAACCGCGGTGACCGATACCTCCTCGGCCGACGCCACGCCTTTGAGCACCAGCACCAGGGCCCGCCGCGCGGCGCAGACGTTGATCGGTTCGTAACTGGCGTTGAGCACCAGGACTGGTTTCTGTAGTCGTTCACTCGGCATTCAGAC
>JADGNT010000458.1 GCA_017883345.1 Candidatus Solibacter sp.
CGAGATGGTGATGCCGGGCGACAACGTGAGTTTGACGGTGGAATTGATCACCCCGGTGGCCATGGATAAGGGTTTGCGCTTCGCGATTCGCGAAGGCGGACGCACCGTGGGCGCCGGCACCGTGACCGAGATCATTAAGTAGGCATGGCGTAAGCAGGTAAATCGATGGCTCTGAGAGAACGTATTCGAATCCGTCTGAAGGCGTACGATCATCGTATCCTCGATCAGTCGACGACGGAGATTGTGGATACCGCGAAGCGGACCGGCGCAACTGTCGCCGGTCCGATTCCGCTGCCCACCTCGCGCACGATCACGACCGTATTGCGGTCCCCGCACGTGGACAAGAAATCGCGGGAACAGTTTGAAATCCGCACGCACAAACGGTTGCTCGACATCCTGGAACCGACCCAGCAGACGGTAGACGCGCTGATGAAGCTCGATCTGCCGGCCGGTGTGGATGTCGAAATCAAAGCGTTCGGAAAGTAGTTGAGAAATTTCGGGGCCGCCAGCCGCGCGAGCGAGCTGGGCCCTCAAGGAAGTTGAGATGAGTCCAGGAATCCTTGGCAAGAAGATTGGAATGACGCAGTTGTTCCGGCCGGACGGGCAGGTGGTGCCGGTCACGCTGCTGAAAGCCGGCCCGTGTATGGTGGTGCAGCGCAAGACGCCGACCACCGACGGGTACGACGCGGTGCAACTCGGCCTGCTCGAGTTCATCAAGCCGCAACGCATCAATAAACCCACCGCCGGCCGTTTGAAGAAAGCCGGTATCGATGGCGCGAAGTTCATGCGCGAGTTCCCGCTCGGTCCCGGGTCTGACGATTTGAAAGCCGGCGATCAGGTGCTGGTCAGTCAGTTCAAACCCACGGATAAAGTGGATGTCATCGGCATCAGCAAGGGCAAAGGGTTTGCGGGCGTGGTCAAACGCCACCACTTTCGTGGCGGTGAAGGCTCGCACGGATCGATGTTCCACCGGGCACCCGGATCGATCGGCGCGTCCAGTTACCCTTCGCGGGTTGTGCCCGGCATGCGCATGGGCGGACATATGGGCAATGCCCAGACCACGGTGCGCAATCTCGAGGTGATCGAAGTCGACACCGAGGACAACGTGCTGATAGTGAAGGGCGCGGTTCCGGGTCCGAATGGCGGATACGTGCTGGTGCGGAGGTCGAAGAGGTAACTGCCATGCCGACAGTCGATGTAGTGGATTTGAATAATCAGAAGGTCAGCGAAGTCGAACTGGCCGACGACGTTTTCGCGTGCGCCATCAACCAATCGCTGTTGTACGAAGCGGTGCGGCAGTTCCAGGCGAGCAATCGCGCCGGTACCCACGCGACGAAGGTACGCCGGGAAGTCGCAGGCTCGGGCAAGAAGCTGTGGAAACAGAAGGGCACTGGCCGGGCGCGTATCGGTTCGGTGCGGTCGCCGATCTGGCGCCATGGCGGCATTGTCCACGGACCGCAGCCGCGCGACTACAGCTACAAGCTACCCAGAAAGATGTTGTTGGGCGCGCTGCGGAGTGCGCTCTCGGCCAAGGTCCGGGACGGTGAGTTGAAGGTCGTGCAGGCTTTCAATTTCAGCGACAACAAGACCAAGAACGCGATGAACGTGCTGGCCAAGTTGGAAGCCGGGCGCACGGTTCTGGTGGTGGATAACGAGGATAACCGCAACCTGGAACTGGGTCTGCGCAACCTCAAGGGCGTGACGCTGCTGGCCACGCGCGAAGTGAACCCGTATCACCTGCTGGGTCACAAGAGCGTACTGATCAGCGAAGCCGCCGCGCGCAAGTTCTCGGAGGCACTCGCCAAATGAACCTCTATGAAGTGATTCAGCGCCCGCTCGTGACCGAGAAGGGCGTCCTCAAAAAAGATAACGAGCGTACGTTGTGCTTCCAGGTACACCTGGAAGCCAACAAGACGCAGGTCAAGGCCGCGGTGGAGAAGCTGTTCAAGGTCAAGGTGGACGAAGTGCGTACCGCGACGTTCGACGGCAAGCTGCGGCGGCGCGGGCGTTTCTCCGGGTACCGCTCGGACTGGAAAAAGGCCTACGTGAAGCTGAAGGCGGGGGAGAAAGTCCCCGACTTTGCGGAGATTTAAGGGGAACCGACCATGCCTATCAAGACTTATAGACCCACGACCCCGACCCGGCGCTTCCAGACGGTAGTTTCCCGCGAGGACATCACCAAGGACCGTCCCGAGAAGTCGCTGGTGGAATCCAAGAAGCGCACCGGCGGCCGCAACAGCACGGGCCGCGTGACTTCGCGCTTCATCGGCGGCGGCGCCAAGCAGGCGTACCGGGTGATCGATTTCAAGCGCGACAAGGCCGGCATTCCGGCCGTGGTCGCCGCCATCGAATACGATCCCAACCGCTCGGCGCGCATCGCGCTGCTGAATTACGCGGACGGGGAGAAGCGCTACATCCTGCAGCCCGACGGACTGAAGGTGGGCATGAAGATCATGAGCGGCCCGACGGCCGACATCCTGATCGGCAACGCGCTTCCGCTGAAGAACATCCCGGCCGGCACGGTGGTTCACAATATCGAACTGCGGCCCGGCAAGGGCGGGCAGATGGCGCGCTCGGCGGGTTCGCAAGCTCAGTTGGTATCCCGCGAAGGCGGACTGGCGCTGTTGAAGCTGCCTTCGGCCGAGATCCGGCGCGTGCCCGTGGAGTGCATGGCGACGGTGGGCCAGGTGGGCAACGTGGAGCACGAAAACGTTTCGCTCGGCAAGGCGGGACGCACGCGCTGGATGGGGAAAACCCCTCACAATCGCGGCGTTTCGATGAACCCGGTGGATCACCCGCACGGCGGCGGCGAGGGCAAAACCTCGGGCGGCCGGCACCCGGTGACGCCGTGGGGCCAGCCCACTCGCGGTTTCAAGACGCGCAACAACAAGCGCACCGACAAGTGGATCGTCAACCGCAAGAGCAAGAAGAGGTAAGGGAATGGGCAGAAGCGTAAAAAAGGGACCGTTTACCGATACTCACCTGGAAGCCAAGCTGGCGGTGCTGGCGGCGACCAACGAGAAGAAGGTGGTGCGCACCTGGTCGCGGCGATCCACCATCCTTCCGGAGTTTGTGGGGCACACCGTGGCGGTGCACAACGGGAAGAAGTTCATCCCGGTGTATGTGACCGAGAACATGGTGGGACACAAGTTGGGCGAATTTTCGCCAACCCGCACCTTCAAGGGACACTCGGTGAAGGTGGCGTCGACGGAGAAGAGCGCGAAGCCGGCCTAGGCATTAGTGCGTAACAACGGACGGCATAGAGGATAGCATGCAAGCAAAAGCGGAAGCACGATATATCCGAGTCTCCCCGCAGAAAGCGCGGCTGGTAGTGGACCTGATCCGCGGCCAGCAGGCGGGGGCGGCGTTGACCACGCTGCGCACCACCAACAAGCGCATTGCGCCGACGGTGGAGAAGGTGCTGCAAAGCGCCATCGCCAACGCGACGAACCGAAATGAAGACGTCGATGTCGACCAGCTTTACGTGAGCGAGGCGTACGTCAACGAAGGGCCCCGCATGAAGCGGGTACGCCCGGCACCCATGGGGCGCGCCTACCGGTATCAGCGTCGTTTGTCACATATCGTCATTAAAGTGACGGAGAAAGAAGCATAGATGGGACAGAAAGTTCATCCGTACGGATTCCGGCTGGGCTTCAATAAGCCCTGGCGGTCGCGCTGGTTCGCCAAGCAGGGCTATGCCACGCTGTTGCGGGAAGATCTGGAGCTGAAGGCGGCGCTGACCGAAAGGCTGAAGAGCGCCGGCGTGAGCTCGATCGAAGTGGATCGTCCGGGCAACAAGTTGCGGGTCACCATCCGCACGTCGCGTCCGGGCATCATCATCGGACGCAAGGGCGCGGAGATCGAGAAGCTCAAGCAGGACATGGCGAGGAAGACCAAGCGTGAGGTCTTCATCGACATTCAGGAAGTGCACAAGCCGGAGCTGGACGCGCAACTGGTGAGCGAATCGATCGCTTTGCAGTTGGAAAAGCGCGTGGCCTTCCGCCGCGCGATGCGCAAGGCGGTGGATTCGGCGTTGCGCTTCGGCTGCAAGGGCATCAAGGTGCGCGTGAGCGGCCGTTTGAACGGCGCGGAAATCGCGCGCAGCGAATGGTATTTGCAGGGGCAGCTTCCGCTGCACACCCTGCGCGCCGATATCGATTACGGTTTCGCCGAAGCGCACACCACCTACGGCGTGATCGGCATCAAGGCGTGGTTGTACAAGGGCGAAATTCTCGATCTCACCAAGCGGCGGAATCTGCTGCCCGAGCCGGAACCGCGGCGCGACCTGCGCGACCGGGGCCGTGGCGATCGCGGGGATCGCGGCGACCGTCCGCGTGGTGGAGACCGTGGCGGCGAACGCGGCAGTGGACGAAGTGAGCGTCCGCCGGTGCACACGCCCCCGCCGGTAGAAGCCACGGGTCCGGCGGTGCAGACTGCGCCGAGCGATCTGCCGCGTCCGGCAGCGCGTCCGGTGGCGCCGATTCTGCCGCCGTTGATGTCGCCGCAGCAGCCCTCCTGGAAGCAGGAGGCACGTCAGGAAACGACACCTGAAACAACCCGGGAAACAAACCAGGAACCCGCGACCAAGCCGGCTGTCGAACAGAAGCCGGAAGGTTCGGGCGAGAACCAGTAAGGAATTGAGGGCATACCGCCATGATGATGCCAAAGAAGGTCAAATACAGAAAGCAGCAGCGCGGTCGCATGACCGGGAAGGCGTGGCGCGGATCGTCGATCTCTTTCGGTGAGTTCGGGCTGAAGGCCATGGAATGCGCGTGGATCACGTCGCGGCAGATTGAAGCCGCCCGCGTGGCCATGACGCGCTCCATCAAGCGCGGCGGCAAGGTGTGGATCCGTCTGTTCCCGGACAAGCCGATCACCAAGAAGCCGGCTGAAACCCGCATGGGTAAAGGTAAGGGCGCGCCGGAAGAGTGGGTGGCGGTGATTCGTCCCGGGAAGATCCTTTTCGAAATGGAAGGCGTGGACCGGGCGACGGCGCTGGCCGCCATGCGG
>JADGNT010000459.1 GCA_017883345.1 Candidatus Solibacter sp.
CGGCGGCCAGCAGCAACTGGTAGCGGTGGCGCGCGCCGTGATCGCCCATCCCAAGCTGATTCTGGCCGACGAGCCGACCGGCAATCTGCACTCCAGCCAAGGCAAGGAGATCATGGAGCTGTTCACGAAATTGAACGGCGAAGGCACCACCATCGTGCAGGTGACGCACTCGGTGGGCAATGCGGCGTACGGCAATCGGGTGATCCAACTGGCCGATGGCTGGGTGGTGAGCGGCGGCAGCGACACGGGCCAGGGCGCGCTGGCGTAGCGCAGGCTCTGCCTCGCTTGCTCGCGCGCGCCTGCGCTACAATGGCCCTTCGTCATGCAGGTTCTCCAAGCGGGGCAGCACAAGCTTATCTATCTCGAACTCCAGCCGGAGATGGTGGCCAGTATTGCGCGGCAGGCCGGGTTCGAAACCAAGGCCAAGGATTCGCCGCGGACCATCCATCTTGATTTAAGCGCCCCGGTGCGCGAGGGCCCTTTGTTGCTCTTCGATGCCGCCGATCCGGCCAACCTCGGCTGGTTCTCGCGCTGCCAATTCTACGTGGACGGGCGCACGGGAAGCATCATGCAGACGCCGATGACGCTGGCCAATAAGCGCGATCGCAGCGGCAAGGCGCAGCTTCACGCCGTGCGGCTCACCATCTGCAAGGAACTCCCCGCTACCTTCCGGCTGCCCGGCAACCAGCCGCTGACCGAGCAGGTGTTCTATCACCTGTTCCTGAATTTTCTGAACGCGCTGATGAAGAACGGGGTCGCGGTTTGCGGCGCGGGTTCGATCCAGCCGCTGGCGGGGCGCACGGAAACCGTAGGTTCGCGGAATTAGGGGCGCACCGTAGTGGTCATCCCACTCTGCCTCAGGCGAACAAGAGGCGGCCTTTCGGCTCCGGTATGGCACGCCCGAGTTCCCGGGCCGTCTCCAGCCACTCGGTGATTACCGACTCTGCATTTGCGAGTGCTTCCTGCCGAGTGGAGCCGTCAGCGGCGCAACCGGGTAACTCCGGTACTTCCGCGATAAACGCCTGGTCTTCTTCGCTCCAGTACAGGATGATCTCGTATTTGGTCATTGAGCCCTTTCAGCCAGTTTATACCGGACGATCACGGCGCGGACCTGCTTAACCTGGTAAGACTTGGCAAACGAGCCGCGAGGCTGCACGTTCAGGATCTCCACCACATCCGGTCTCGTAAAGATGTGGTGACTGCCCCTCACACGCTCGCTGAACCCAAGAGCGGCCAGAAGCGACCGCAGATCGTCGAACCGGATGTTGGAGTCCGCAGTGCCTTGAAGCACCTGCTGCAGAACTTGCTTGCGCACACTTTTGATTATCGTCGCTGCCCGCCGGCGCCGCACGAACTTTTTCCTTAGACGCCCGTCTGGGAAAAGGACGGGGCCGGAACACGGGCTCATTGGACAAGTGGCCGCTCCCGCCAGAGCCGCGCGCAACGCCCCGCTGGCGTCATGCGCAATTTATGCCACTCTTTGCGCGTGCTGCTTGGCGGCCTCCACCACGGTTTCGATTTCGCGGCGGTATTCCTCAAGCAGTTCCGCGGTGGTAGCTTCAAAGCGCATCACCAGGACGGGCTGCGTGTTGGACGCCCGCACCAAGCCCCAACCGTGCGGAAACAGCACGCGCACGCCATCCACATCCTCGGTTCGATGCCGGGCGCGCAAGACGGCGATGGCCTCGCCGACGACGGCGAACTTGAGCTCGTCCGGACAATCGAAACGGATCTCGGGCGTGACCACGGTAGCCGGCAGATCGGCCAGTTGGTGGGAGAGCGGCTGGCCGGAATCGGCCACGATCTCCATCAGGCGGCAGGCGGAATAAAGCGCGTCGTCGAAGCCGTACCAGCGGTCGGCAAAGAAGATGTGGCCGCTCATTTCGCCGGCCAGTTCGGCATGCGTCTCCTTCATCTTGGCCTTGATCAACGAGTGGCCGGTTTTCCACATAATGGGGTTGCCGCCGCGCGCCTTCAGATCGTCGTACATCAACTGCGAGCATTTGACTTCGCCGATGAAGGTGGCGCCCGGCTTTCGAGTGAGAATCTCCCGACCATAGATGATCATGAGTTGATCGCCCCAGATGATGGCGCCGCGATCGTCCACCGCGCCGATGCGGTCGGTATCGCCGTCGAAGGCGATGCCGAGATCGGCCTTGGACTCGCGTACCTTTTCGATGAGCGCCTGGAGGTTCGCGGGCATCGTCGGGTCGGGATGGTGATTGGGGAATCGGCCATCCATTTCGAAGAACATTTCGGTGGTATCCACGTTCAGATTTTCCAGAATGCGGTGCATTACCGGACCGCCGGTACCGTTGCCCGCGTCGAAGACCACGCGAATGCGCCGCGGAAAGTGGAACTGCGCGGAGACTTCTCTCACGTACGGCGTCACCACGTCGGCCGTGGTCTGGGCGCCTTCGCCAGTGGCCAGGTCGCCGGTATCGATCATGCGGCGGATCTCCTGGATGGCCGCCCCATGAATGGTGGAGGCGCCGCACACGACCTTGAAACCGTTGAACTCGGGCGGATTGTGACTGCCGGTGATCATCACCGCGCCATCGGTTTTCAGGTGGCAGACCGAATAGTAGAGCACGGGGGTGGGCACCACTCCGAGATCGATTACGTCGCAGCCGCTGGCCACCAGGCCGCGCAGCAACGCATCCCGCAATCGGGGCGAACTCAGGCGGTTGTCGCGTCCCAGGCTGATCCGCCTGCCCGCATGGCGCCGCAGGTAGGTGCCGAAGGCGCGGCCGAGTTGCGCAACATCGGGGTCCAGCAGCTCGGCGTCGGATGCGCCGCGGATGTCGTATTCCCGAAATATCGTAGGTTTGAACATGTGCGTTCCGTTCTTAATATAACGTGGCGCTAAGATAGCGGTAGCCGGGCACTCATGAAAACCGCCGATCGCGAGTTTACGACAATTAGTGGAGTGCCGGTCGAGCCGGTATACGCACCCGGCGATTTCCAGAACCCCGCGCCCGGAGAGTTCCCTTACACGCGCGGCATCCATCGCGACATGTATCGCGGCAAGCTCTGGACGATGCGCCAGTTCTCCGGCTTCGCCACGCCGGAGGAGACCAACCTGCGCTACCACTATCTGCTGGCGCAGGGGCAGACCGGCCTATCGGTGGCGTTCGACCTGCCGACCCTGATGGGCTACGACGCCGACCACGCCTTGAGCGAAGGCGAAGTCGGCAAGTGCGGCGCGCCCATCTCTTCGCTGGAAGATATGGAGATTCTGTTCCGCGGTATTCCGCTGGGCGATGTCTCCGTCTCCATGACCATCAACTCGCCGGCCTCGGTGCTGTGGGCCATGTACCTGGCGGTGGCGGAGCAGCAGAACGTACCGTGGGCGCGGCTTTCCGGCACGCTGCAAAACGACATCCTCAAGGAATACATCGCGCAGAAGGAGTACATCTACCCGCCGAGGGCTTCCATGCGGCTGGTCACCGACACGATCGAATTCGGCGCCCTGCACACGCCGAAATTCAATCCGGTTTCGATCAGCGGCTATCACATTCGCGAGGCGGGCTCCACCGCCGTGCAGGAACTGGCGTTCACCTTGCGCGACGGCATCGAGTATGTGGATTGGGCGCTCGAACGGGGTTTGGCGATCGACGATTTCGCGCCGCGCCTGAGCTTCTTCTTCAACGCGCACAGCGATTTTTTCGAAGAGATCGCCAAGTACCGCGCGGCGCGCAAGATCTGGGCGCACGTCATGCGCGAGCGCTACGGCGCGCAGAGCGAGCGCAGCCTCAAGCTGCGCTTCCACGCGCAGACGGCCGGCTGCTCGCTCACCTGGCAGCAGCCGTACAACAACGTGGTGCGCACGGCGCTACAGGCCATGGCCGCGGTGCTGGGCGGCGCGCAGTCGCTGCACACCAATTCGCTCGACGAGGCCTACGCGCTGCCCGGCGAGCACGCCGTCACCATCGCGCTGCGCACCCAGCAGGTGCTGGCCTACGAGAGCGGAGTGACCAACGTGGCCGATCCGTTGGGCGGCAGCTACTTCCTGGAAAAGCTCACGCTGGACAGCGAATCCGCCGCTAACGACTACATCCGCCGCATCGACGAGATGGGCGGCATGATCGCCGCCATCGAGGCCGGCTTCCCGCAGACCGAGATCGCCTCGGCCAGCTACCGCTACCAGCGCGAAATCGAATCCGGCGCGCGCACCATCGTGGGCGTCAACCGCTTTCAGAGCGCCGTATTTCAAAGTGACGCCGAGCCGATCGAGCTGCTGCACGTCGACGAGGCCGGCGGCCGGCGGCAGACGGCCAAACTGGCGGCGTTGCGCGCGCGGCGCGATAATGGCAATGTGCAAAAGACTCTGGACGCGCTGCGGCGCGCCGCCGAAGGGACCCAGAACACCATGCCGCTGCTGCTGGACGCGGTGCGCGCCTACGCCACACTCGGCGAGATCTGCGACGCGCTCCGCGGGGTCTTCGGCACGTACCGGGAAACGCCTCACATCTAGACCATGTCACGACCCATTCGAGTACTGGTGGCCAAGCCCGGGCTGGACGGCCACGACCGCGGCGCCAAGGTGATCGCCCGCGCCCTCCGCGACGCCGGGATGGAAGTCATCTATACCGGGCTGCGCCAAACCCCGGAGATGATTGTCAACGCCGCGCTCCAGGAGGATGTCCAGGTGATCGGCCTGTCGATCCTTTCGGGCGCGCACAATGCGATCGTGCCACGCGTGTTGGAACTGCTGCGCGAGAAGGAAATGACGGACGTGATGGTGATTGTCGGCGGGATTGTGCCGGACGAAGACGCCGCCGCCCTTAAGCGCCAGGGCGTTGCGGCGGTGTTCCAACCCGGCGCGTCGCTGGACGCCATTGTGACATTTATCAAGGGTGCGGTGCCGGCCTAAGGGCTAGCGCAAGAATAACTTCGCGGCCACCGACGTGGCGCAGACTCTCAGTCTGCCGCGTCCCGACTCCTCGGGACGCGCTTTGGAGCACGCCCGGCAGGCGTCCCGATGAGTCGGGACGCGG